>NZ_JBFSUL010000003.1:0-173747 GCF_041467395.1 Vibrio sp. 10N.247.310.98
ACCGCATCTTAACTTTAATCGCTAAATCACTTTGTAAATACGTGGATTCCATATAAGGAAAGGGGCAAAAATGAGCTAGCCAACCTGCTAATTTAGAAGATCGAGCCGACAATACGGACTGTAAGTTTCTGGCCTAACTGATTTATAAATTATCACCTCTACATTAAAACAACCCAAACACATTATTTTTCCCATCTTGTTCAAGGCATTTGATCTGATGGTGCTTTGGTTCTCCACCAAACAATAAAATATACAACTTCCGGTCTTGATACGTCCCCACTACATAGTGGTCTTTTTGTATCACGTACTCGATAGTTTCGGCTTCTTCATCAGTACACAGATATTTAATATCGACCAGCTTCACCCACTTCAAACCGATCACGTTTTCAGCTTCTATAAACCCACCAAATGGTGCCGTAAAGCGATTACCTAGTTTCAAAACCGCATCAATCACCCCTTGGTTCTTCTTACTTACTCCAATTGGACCATCACTGTTGATTTTGAAATGACTGTAGCCAGCAGTCACATGAATTGATTGATACACAGCAATAACCTATTAGCTTTCTTAGCACTTTGAGATAGGAGCCTAACCTGTGCTTTTTGTCCGATATAAAACATTGTTCTACGTTTCAGCTCTAATTATGCTGTTTTTACATACAGTGATTTTAGGCTTTATTATGTCTATCCGCAATTTAAAAGATGGTTCTACCAAACCTTGGCTCTGCGAATGTTACCCGAATGGGCGAACGGGGAAACGTGTTCGTAAAAAGTTTACGACTAAGGGAGAAGCAAAGGCTTTTGAGCTTCACACGATGAAGGAGATTGACGATAAGCCATGGATGGGAAGTAAAACCGATCACCGTAGAATGAGCGAACTGTTAGACACTTGGTGGACCATACACGGTCATACGTTGAAATCGGGTAAACAAGCTCGGGAGCTAATAGCCAAGACAATTGAAGAATTAGGGAATCCAATTGCCTCCCACCTTAAAGAACGAGACTACTTAGACTATCGTGCAGCGCGAATACCCTACCGTGGCAAAAATAAATCTATTAAGATTTCACCAACAACACATAACACGGAATTGATTTATCTAAAGGGAATGTTCAAGAAACTGATTAAGTACAATCAATGGAAATACCCCAATCCACTTGAAGCTATCGAAACAATCAAAACAAGTGAGAAGAACCTAGCATATCTAACCAAGCCACAAATTGAAGAGTTCTTAGTTAACCTGAAAAATTTCAACCGAGTCATTACAGTCTCGATTCCGCAGCTCATTGTAATTTCTAAGATTTGCTTAGCCACCGGTGCCCGTATAAGTGAAGCTCTAACTCTTACCCGTTCACAGGTAGCTGAATTTAAACTGACTTACACCGAGACAAAAGGTAAGAGGAATCGAAGTGTGCCCATCTCACCAGCTTTATATCAAGAGATCTTAGATATCGCCGTGAGCGACCATGAAATTTTTAACACGAGTTACAAGGACGCCTGGCGCTACATTAAAAAAGCTTTACCAGAGCACGTTCCGAGTGGGCAAGCGACGCATGTTCTACGGCATACCTTTGCTTCGCATTTTATGATGAACAAAGGGGATATCTTGGTGTTACAGCGTATTCTTGGGCATACTAAGATTGAGCAGACAATGGCGTATTCTCATTTTGCTCCAGAACATTTGATACAAGCTGTACACCTCAATCCATTAGAGAATTAATGGCGACAAAGTGGCGGCAGACACTGTAATCGACCGTTATTTAGCGGTTTTATTCGTAAAAAAGGCGACATTTTCACTGTCGCCTTTTGCTATTTAGAGCCTAATTTTTTCTATTCCCAATCAAGGATAACCTTGCCAGAAAGCCCACTACGCATAGCATCGAAGCCAGTTTGGAAATCATCAATTTTAAAGTGATGAGTAATGATTGGTGATAGGTCTAACCCTGATTGAATCAAACTTGCCACTATATGAAAAAACAAAAATAACCACTAAATATCAATAGTTTAAATTAATTATCAATTAAGAATGGCGACAAAAAAGGCAACAGTTTTACCTGTTGCCTTCTGATATTCAAAACCGGTAGTATCCTACTCCCAGTCTAAAATTACCTTACCAGACATACCAGATCGCATCATGTCGAAGCCTTTCTGGAAGTCGTCCACTTTGTAGTGGTGAGTAATAATTGGTGTTAGATCTAGGCCAGATTGAATCAAAGAAGCCATCTTGTACCAAGTTTCGAACATCTCACGACCGTAGATACCTTTGATAACCAAGCCTTTAAAGATTACTTGGTTCCAGTCTACTGCCATATCTGATGGTGGAATACCTAGTAGAGAGATCTTACCGCCGTGGTTCATGTTAGTCAGCATGCTGTTGAACGCAGATGGGTTACCAGACATTTCTAGGCCTACATCGAAGCCTTCAGTCATGCCAAGATCAGACATTACGTCTTCAAGCTTCTCTTCCATCACGTTTACTGCGCGAGTCACACCCATTTTCTTAGCAAGATCTAGGCGGTACTCGTTTACATCAGTGATTACAACGTGACGAGCACCAACGTGCTTAGCAACAGCTGCAGCCATGATACCGATTGGGCCAGCACCAGTAATTAGCACGTCTTCGCCAACTAGGTCGAAAGAAAGTGCTGTGTGTACTGCGTTACCAAACGGGTCAAAGATTGAAGCTAGATCGTCAGAGATTTCTGCAGGGATCTTAAATGCGTTGAACGCAGGAATCACAAGGAACTCAGAGAACGCACCAGTGCGGTTAACACCAACACCTGTTGTGTTACGACAAAGGTGAGTACGGCCGCCACGACAGTTACGACAGTGACCACATGTGATGTGACCTTCGCCAGATACACGGTCGCCGATTTCAAAACCACGAACTTCTTGGCCAATGCCAACAACTTCACCCACGTATTCGTGACCTACTACCATAGGTACTGGGATTGTGTTTTGTGACCACTCATCCCAGTTGTAGATATGTACGTCAGTACCACAAATTGCGGTTTTCTTAATACGAATAAGAAGATCATTATGACCCATTTCAGGTTTTTCAACCTCGGTCATCCAAATGCCTTCTTCAGGCTTTAGCTTAGAAAGTGCTTTAATTTTCATAATGTTACCTAGTTCATCTCGCCTAACTGTAAGGCGAGAATCAAAAATCTATATATTCTACTGGGTGTTGCTCTATCTAATTAAAGGATGCTCGTGGCATCCCTTTAAAATTAGATGATACCCATGTCTTTACCAACTTGAATGAACGCATCGATTGCGCGGTCTAGTTGCTCACGAGAGTGTGCAGCAGACATTTGCGTACGGATACGAGCTTGACCTTTTGGTACTACAGGGAAAGAGAAACCTACAACGTAGATGCCTTTCTCTAGTGCGCGCTCTGCGAACTCAGCCGCTACTTTTGCATCACCAAGCATGATTGGGATGATTGCATGGTCAGCACCACCCATAGTGAAGCCCGCTTCTTCCATGCGAGTACGGAAGTGAGCAGAGTTTTCCCATAGTTGAGTACGTAGGTCGCCAGATTCCGCTAGAAGATCTAAAACGCGGATAGACGCAGATACGATTGCAGGTGCAACAGAGTTAGAGAATAGGTATGGACGAGAACGCTGACGTAGCCAGTCGATCACTTCTTTCTTACCAGAAGTGTAACCGCCTGAAGCGCCACCCATTGCTTTACCTAGCGTACCAGTGATGATATCGATACGGTGTACAACGTTGTGGAACTCGTGAGTGCCCGCGCCGTTTTCGCCCATGAAGCCCACTGCGTGAGAGTCATCAACCATTACTAGTGCGTCGTACTTGTCTGCAAGGTCACAGATAGCAGGAAGGTTAGCCACTACGCCGTCCATTGAGAACACACCGTCAGTTACGATTAGTGTGTGACGAGCGCCAGCTTCTTTAGCAGCGATAAGTTGCTGCTCTAGCTCTTCCATGTTGTTGTTCGAGTAACGGAAACGCATTGCTTTACACAGACGAACGCCATCGATAATAGATGCGTGGTTTAGTGCGTCAGAGATGATTGCGTCTTCTTTACCTAGAATTGTTTCGAACAAACCAGCGTTTGCATCAAAACAAGATGTGTAAAGGATAGTGTCTTCTTTACCTAGGAACGTAGAAAGCTTTTGCTCTAGTTCTTTGTGAGAATCTTGAGTACCACAAATGAAACGTACTGAAGCCATACCAAAACCGTGCTGATCCATACCATCTTTAGCTGCTTCGATAAGAGCTGGGTGGTTAGCAAGACCTAAGTAGTTGTTTGCACAGAAGTTTAGTACTTCTTCACCAGTCGAGATAGAAACCGCTGCTTTTTGTGCAGAAGTAATAATGCGCTCAGACTTGTAAAGACCTTCTTCTTTAACTTCTTCGATTTGAGTTTGAATCTGTTGGTAAAATGCAGAAGACATTGTCTCATTCCTTCCTAGTTATTATTTAGCAGCATCGCGCGCCGCTTTATGTAGGGATGTAAACGATCTCAACACGATCATTTACACTGTAAAACTTATGCCTATATTCTAGTTGAACATCCCCGTTCCGATTATCCCTTTAGTTGGAAAAACATTAATGAATCACAGGCACTAATAATAGTTCATCCCAGTGACATAGGGCACATTAACGCCCTTCACTTGCTTTTTTAAACGCCAAATTAGCTATAATTTCCGTCTAATTTCGCTTTCATATCAAATCTCAATTTTTCATCTCAGAATGCGCAGCAGCAACGCCGCTATACAGATGAGCTTCAAACACAACAACCTATCAGAGCAATCACGTCAATCAATTAATGAAATTGATTCACAAATCAAAGTAAATCGCTCACAATGACCATTAAGTTCATCGTTGAAACTAGCTTAACTGGATACTTATGATTAACCCAAAACTCATCGCCCTGCTTCCGGATCTCGCCTCGTTCATTTTGGTGGTTAACGAAGGTAGTTTTACGGCTGCAGCAAAACAGTTAGGCGTGACACCATCAGCCTTGAGTAAGCTCATCACCCGCTTGGAAAAAGCGCTATCGGTGAAACTGTTTGAGCGTACCACTCGTACCCTTATCATTACGCAAGCGGGTCAATTGGTTTATGATCAGAGTGTGGTGATGATCAACGCAGCGCAACAAGCCGTTGAACTGTCTACCTCCGACCATACCGAACCTGCAGGCTCGATAACGGTAGCGGCGCCTGAAGCCTTCTTGAATTCGGTATTGCAGCCTTTCGTTGTTCCATTCTTAAATCAGTATCCAGAAATCCAACTTAAATTGAGAGCGGCTGACGGCGACATCGATATTTTACGTCAAGGCATCGACATTGCTTTCCGCCTGACTGATAAGCCCGACGAAAGCTTAGTATTGAAAGAGTTAGGAAAAACAAACCTCGTGTTGTGTGCAAGCCCTGACTATTTAGATGCCAAGGGGATTCCTCACCACCCTACCGAGCTGTCTGAACACGACTGTTTGTATCTTGCAGAGACAGACAAAGATCACATTTGGGATTTTCTTAAAGATGATGAATTTCACACAGTACCCGTCAGTGGACGTTACGCAGTTAACCACTCGCAGATGCGACTGAAAGGTGTGAAAGAAGGTCTAGGCGTCGGTATTTTCCATGACTTCGTGATTCAAGATGCGTTGGCTGAAGGGTCTGTAGTACAAGTGTTGGAAGATTGGACCATCAAGAGTAATTACCATGGTGCGATTGCGATGCAGTTTGCTCAAACCAAGTACATGCCCGCTCGACTGCGTGTATTCATTGATTACGCCATGAAGCACTTAGGTGACAAGTTGGCAGGAGAAATAAACTGATGCTGAAAGGAATACACCACGCGGCCATAATCTGTTCAAACTACGACGCGTCGAAACACTTTTACACTGAGATTTTGAAACTTGAGATAATTGCTGAAAACTATCGTGAGGCTCGCCAGTCGTACAAACTTGATTTAGCGCTACCTAATGGTGCTCAAATAGAACTATTCAGCTTCCCTAACGCGCCAGAAAGGCCTAGCTTTCCTGAAGCTCAAGGGCTAAGACACTTAGCTTTTTGTGTTGATGACGTTCAACAAATCAAAAGCTATTTGGAAGAACAAAGAATCGAAGTCGAACAGATCCGAATTGATGAATTTACAGGTAAAGCATTTACTTTTTTTGCCGATCCTGACGGGCTTCCGTTAGAGCTTTATGAAATCTAGAGCTTTATCAAATATAGAGCTGTACAAGTCTAACGTCTTCTTAATAAACAGAGCATGTCATCTGAATAATGAAACTGACCTCCTCAAAAAGGAGGTCAGTTTGTATATCAATTAACTCAATGCCGTCTTGAATTTCTCAACGCGTGAAAATAGTAACCAATCCAGCAGCATTGCTGTCACGATCGTCGCTCCCGCCAGTGGAAACAGTACTGAAATAACTATCACGATCACTAAACCTGTCTTCCAAAGCCCTGCATCGCCAAACTTCGGTGGCGTGCCAAGCTTTCTTTGACCTGAAGGTCTACGTATCCACCACATCACACCGCCAGTCACGGACACAACAATGAACGCCAAACAAAACAAAGCATTTAGAAGCTTGTTAATGATGCTGATGTCACCTTGATGCAATGAAATACCTACCGCTAACGTTTTGGCAATGAAGTTATAATCTTGCCATGTCACCTCACCCAGAATACGACCTGAGTATTGGTCGAGGTGCGTAGTACGATCCTGCGTTGGATCGATGATGTCACCGCCCATAGTGTTGGCTGTGACCGTGTAAACACCTGTTTCTGAACGCGGGAAATTCACCTTGTATTGAGTGAAACCAAGTGAGTGCGCTTTTTGGATAACATCATCAATCCCGAAACTGCTTGCTGACATCACATGTTGAGAGTGGTCTTCGCCCATCTTAGAGTGATCATGAGGTTCAGATGCCTCTTCCACGTGATGTACATGTTCTGCAGGCTTATCTTGAGACAACGGCAGCGGTGTTTGTTCTAGATTCCATGGAAGTTCTTCCTCTGAGCCATGGTTAAGCGATGTGTGCGTCTTATCAGACAGCGGAATATCGTCCCACATTTGAGCAGGGAAAGTGCTCCATGCTTGAACAAGCTTACCGCCCCAAAAACCTGTCCATGCCAATCCAGACAGAATAAACAACAACAGAACGAGCGATAACACACCTCCAATGTTCGCATGCAGATCACGCATTAAAATACGCGTTCCTGAACCAAATCGAAGCTTAAGAAAACCAGCGCGGCTCGCGTTATCTCTAGGTAACCATAAGTAAATACCACTGATGAGCAACAGAATAGACAAGCTTATTGCGACTTCAATTAGATAATCACCCCAATCACCAATCAACAAAGTGCCGTGAATGTCATTCGCGAGTTGGTACAGGCTGTCGCTACGCGGAATCTCTCCGACCACTTCGCCCGTATATTGATTTACCGTGGCGAAGACCGATGTGCCGTCTACAAGTGCTACCGAAAAGCGGTTAGCCAGATCAGGAGCTTTGCTCGGAACAAACTGGGTAACCGAACCTTGTGGGTATTGAAGTTGTACTGCAGCTAACTGTTGTGACACTTTAATCGGCTCGCCCGATGCAACAATCTCTAGGGCTTCGTGGTGGAAAGTCAATTCGATTTCATCATCAAACAGCATCACCAAACCTGTAATGCTCAGCATTAACATAAACGGGATAACAAATAGCCCAGCATAGAAGTGCCAGCGCCATGTGAGGAAATAGAGGGTTTTATTGCGGTCTTTGCTTTTTATATTGGTTTCCGAACCGGTTGTTGCACTGCTTTTAGACTGCGAAGTTGCTTGTGCTTTCGCAGGGGTTTGAGATTCATTTCTCAACATTATAATTTCCTTTGACACACGCAAACATACCTTCTGAAAAATCAGAAAGTAATCTGAGCATGTTTAACTTTACTTAATACTTTATTTTTTAATTATTTTAATGGGTTAGGTTTAAGCAATAACAAAGGGAGGGCCGCGCGGGGCTTGCCTCGTGTAGCGTTCGCTTAGAGCCAAAAAAGCGTAGCTGTCGGAGACAATAGAACTCAGTCGAGTTGTCAGTAGTGTAGTGGGAAGTTCATCTTGGTGAAACGTGGAAAAATGGCTAAACGGACACGGCTTTCCTTTATGAGTATTAGGTTCGCCTTCTTCGATTTGAACCAATTCAAAGCCATTGACCGTACATAACGACGCCCATACTCCCGCACTATTACCATGAGCATTGATAACAGGCATTAATGTCACTAGCGCCCAGCTTAATGCTGTTGCAAGTAACATGAAGAAGTTGAACGAGGTTCGGCGCATTATTCCAAGTCTTTATAAATTTCCCTTATTATGAGGGACTTGGAATATAGGTAAACGTAAAGATTAACAGCAAGTTAAAAAATTGAAGCTAACGCACACTCTTTTTCGTTAAATACTGGTTACAACACTAAAGCTAAGAAAGTAATACTCATCTCTTTGCAGCAGGCTTTCGATAAAAGAGACAATAAAAACGCCGCCTTACACCTTCCTCGAAAGAGGGTAATGTAAGGCGGCGTTTTAGAAATCGAATCTTGAGGTTTGCTCTTTGTTACCTATCTAGCAAACGTTCATGATTAACGAATTAACCGAAGATCTTGCTCCAGATGCTTGGGTTACGCTTCTCATGGTACTCTTCACGAAGGCCATCAATAGTACGAAGTTCTTGCTGTGCCGACGCTAAGTCACCTTGGTCTAGCTTCTGCTCAATGCTATCCAGTGATGCACTGATCTTTTTGAAGCCTTCCATGAAGTTGTCTTCTTTCTCGACTGGGTAAACACCCGTTTTCAGCTCGGCCACTAGCGTATCTAAACGAACGATAGGCTTTTGCATCTCATCAATGCTTTGAGCTTCTGCCGCTTGTTTGAACGCAAGCTTCATTTCTTGCATGTTTTTCTTAAGGTCTACATTAGCAAATGCGTTGCCAGACAATACTGAAGCAGCGATTAAGCCAGATAAAAGGATTGAGCGAGTTTTCATTGTTTCTCCAAGTGAAGCGGTGTATTTGAAGTTAGAGCCGTCATTACTGTGGCACTTCGACTTTATTATTTTCGGCTAGTGTATACAAAAATCTTTCAGGCACAAAAATTGATTGTGTCGAAATGCAAACCCGCCGACATTCTCTTAAACAAGATCTGAATATTCTGGGATTTCATTACGACCGCGCAAGGCCAAAAAGGCTAGGAACTGCTTTGGCGAATGGGTAATCACTTTACTCGAATCTACGCCCACTTCATCTAACAATGCTGCGACTAAGTCTAAGCCACCGACATCTAAACAGAAATGCGCATCGCTGCCTGTTGTAATAAATGCACCCTTCGCTTTCGCTATTCTTGCAATCTCATAGCAGCGGTCAACACTGCCAACTCGGCTATTGCCTTTGAGTGTGGTGTTGTTGATCTCAATCGCCACGTTGTTCTCAACCGCACATTGAATAACGGCTTCGAAATCGAAATCAAAATTAGGATTGCCTAAGTGACCAAGCACATCAATTCGACCGCCCTTAATCACATTCAACAATGCTTCTGTATGGGTAGCGACATCCGATGGGCGAAATACTGGCTCATGAAAACTCGCGATCACCCAATCCAAGTTCTTATCCACACTCGGATGAATGTCGATTTCACCCTGTGTGTTCATGATGTTTGACTCAACACCTCGAATAATTGCGACATCTTCAATAAAACGAGGGAGCACACGCTGATTGCTGAAGAACCAATAGTGTGGCGCGCCCGGCATTGATTCTGAATGATCAGTAGTACAAAACATGGCTAAACCATTTTGCTTTGCCGACTTGGCGTTTTCGATCAATGTGCTGTAAGCATGACCACTTGCGTATGTGTGGGTGTGAGTATCTACTTTGAGTTCCATGAATCAATGCCCTCTTCGCTCGGTCAAAATACGTTTTTCAGAAAGTAACTCTGAATCTCTTTCAGGAAAAGAATACTTCAGAAAATGAATGCCTAATGGCAACAATTCGGCCAGTTTATCAGCTGAAAGTGACAATTAGCACCCAAACATAAAGGTTTATTACTGGTTCATTTACACGACACGGGAATACGTGGCTAACCAGAGCCAGCCAGCGCTTGGTCTTATCTAAGTCGAACCGCACACACTCGGTAATTGCGCCAATTTTTTGCAACCTACCCAAGTTCGTCAATACTTAAACTAGCCTACAAACTGGAGTGTTAGATGAGAAGAAGACGATATCCGCTGAGTATCCACATCACTAGCCTTTTCCTAATTTTGACAACACTTGTCGGTGCGGTATTGATTTCGATTAGTTATCGGCACTCCCAAGAGCTGCTGCTAGGCACAGTGCGCGAGATCAGTAATGAGCACCGCGACAAACTGGAATCAGTATTTAAACAAGCCATTGCCCCTGTTATCACAACCTTAAATGTGATGGCGGTGAGCCCGTTTGTTGCTCATCAAGCTTCCGCTGTCGAAAAAGACTCTTGGCTTGCTTCGGTCGATATCATCTTCAAGCAAAACACCAATTTGGTCGCTCTATTTTATGGTTCTGAAGATGGTGACTTCAGAATCTTTCGTCCATTAAGCACCAATAAACAGAGAGCCGAAAACAGCGCGCCCGCTAAAGCGACCATGATGGTCAGCAGCACCAATCTAGACGGTGAAAACTTTATTACCTATCTTGATGGCGCACATCAAGTGATCAGTACTCGACAAGCAGAGAGTAAGTTCAACCCCACCACTCGTCCTTGGTTTCGTAACGCAAAGCCTGATGGCTCAATACAACTCTCTGAGCCCTATCTATTCTATTTCCTGCAAACCAATGGCATTACACTCTCTAGGCGTTCTGCCGATGGCAAGCATGTGGTTGGTGCCGACTTTACGTTGAGTTCCCTCTCTTCTCAGATCAGTGAATTAGCTTATTCTCCGCAAACCCGACTCGCCTTGTTCGATCAACATTTTAATCTTCTCGGTCAGCATCAACTTGAGCTATCAGTACCCAAGCCTGACTCCCAATCTGATGACACAAGTAAAACTGAGCAAACGAACAACCAAACGACGGGGAATCTCTCTGGCAGTGAGCAAGACCAAAGCTTCTTTAATGTGCCCAAACGTGAACAGATGGAAGCATTGAAAGCGTCCGTTATTGCGCCGCTTATCTCTGATGAAGAGAAGTTTAACCTCAATCTAAAAAACGTTGAGTACAACTTAAACACTTGGGCACTAACGCTAACGCCGGTTCAACTGACTCAAAATGTCACCTTATACTTGGCAGAAGCGACGCCACACAATGAGCTGCTCGCTGATCTTATCTCGATGCGAGACAAGCAAGTTGCGGTTGCGATTGGGATGTTGTTCATCTGCTTCGCTATCGTATGGTTTGTTGCTAATCGACTGTCTCAGCCGCTCAATACGCTGATGCAACTCACCGACAACATCGCTCGGTTCGACTTCAGGCGTACTCATTATCCCAAAAGCATGATTCAAGAAGTGGCTAACCTCGCCCACTCGATTGAGCTAATGGAACACACGCTTCATGATCTGATTACCCTACTTCGAGACACCGCCGGGAATCAGGAGTTTTCGATCTTAGCCAAGAACATTGCTCATCAAAGCTATTTAATTACCAAAGCAGAAACCATTGTCCTTTTCACTCAATCCAAAGAGAAAGACGTGTTTGATACGGCAGCCAACCTTGCCATTCTTCCTTTTAAGGCCGACATCAATGACTTCATCAAACACACACCTTGGTTGCTGTGTCAGCTTAAATCTGGTGAGACGATCCATTTGAACAGAGAAGACAATGTTCTCAACTATTACCAAGATTCGCTCTTCAATTCAGACCTGTACCTATTTCCACTATTAAACCGAGAGAAACTGTTGGTAGGGATTGTGGCAATTGGCTATGAGAGACCAATTACCAAGATGCAGGCAGACAAGCACGCCTTTTTAAGAGAGTTGCTCAGCTTTGCGGAAATAGCGAAAGACAACATCGACCAAATGCAGCAACAAAAAGACATGCTTAATGCCTTTATTGAGCTGATTGCATCGGCGATTGATACCAAGTCACCTTATACGGGCGGGCATTGCCAACGAGTGCCTGAGCTCACCAAATGGCTAACTCAAGCAACCATAGATGATGACCGCTATTACCCGCAATTCTCATTGGACAGTAAACAGTGGGAAGAGTTGATGCTCGCCGCTTGGCTTCATGACTGCGGCAAGGTGACCACGCCTGAATATGTGGTAGATAAGGCAACAAAACTGGAAACCATTTACGACCGAATCCACGAAGTGCGAATGCGTTTTGAGTTGTTGAAACAGCAAGCGGAAACCGATTACTGGAAAGCGATGGCGAACGGTGCACTACAAGAAGAACAACTCAAAATACTCGAACAAAGCCTGTCTGAACTGGATGAGGAGTTTGCCTTCGTTGCTGAGTGTAATCTTGGCGGCGAATCTATGACGGAAGAGCAGCTAGAACGCTTAGATCAAATAGCCAAACGCCAATGGAAACGTACACTGGATGATCAATTGGGTTTGTCTTGGTCTGAAAAAGAGAGATTTAATACCCAAAAAGAGTCGGTTGAGAAAGAGAGAACTGAGCCAACAAGTCAGGAAAAGGGTTTGCCTGTCATGGAGCCTCTGCTTGCAGACAAACCGGAGCATAAAATACCTTGGGACAATGGCTTTAACCCTGCCGATGTATGGCAAGAAGCGTTTGTACTTAAGCCCGGAGAAGTTAAATACAACCAAGGTGAACTGCACAATTTGAAAGTACGCCGTGGTACGCTAAACGATGAAGAACGTTTCATGATCAACGATCATATTATCCAAACCTTCACCATGCTCAACAAGTTGCCTTACCCGCCTTACCTTCAAAACATTCCGGATATCGCCAGCGGACACCACGAACGTATCGACGGTAAGGGATACCCAAGAGGCTTAAACGAAGACCAGTTACCTCTGCCGTCCAGAGCAATGGCAATTGCTGATGTCTTTGAAGCGCTCACCTCTAGTGATCGCCCTTATAAGAAAGGTAAACTCTTAAGCGAATCACTCAACATCATGACCGACATGGCCACCAGCGGTCATATCGATCCCAAGTTGTATTTACTGTTTTTGGAAAACAAAATCTACGATAAATACGCTGAGCGATTCCTAGAAATGAACCAACGCTGCGAGATTGACCCGCACGAACACATCGACCGAGTAAAAGAATACATACGCTCATTGTTCTAAGTTTTAAATTAACCATTCAGAGGATAAGCCATAACTCAATGGTTAGCTTTTAGCTGCCGAGTCCAATACCGCAACGTCCACTACAGTCGCTACAGCCACTGTGGTGTGCGGTTTTTGTTTGGCTTTCGCCTTGCTGTGTCTTTTTGCCAGCAATGTATTGGTGATGCTCGCCACGACAATCAGGTTAATGCCAATCATCTGCTGTGTAGAAAACACATCATCAAAGAACAAGCCCTGCCAAAGCGCGCTAAACAGCATGTTAGTAAAAATCAGAGGTGCCAACTGGGAGCCACTGTCTGCAAGCTTATACGCCTTGGAACGGAAGATTTGGGTATTGATGGTAAACATTGCAAGACCAAGTGCTCCGAGAACAATCCAACGTAAGTCATCGAAAGACCACAACGCCGATAAGCTACCTGAGCTTTCAACTACATCAGGAACCGCAGACACTGAAGTAAACACAACCATAGGAATCACAATGATTGCCGCAACTAAAAAGGTCCACGCGTTAAGCTCTGCTGGTGTCAGGCTAGTTTTAGACGCTCGGTACAAACTCACTTGCGAGCCAGAATTAAATACCCCAGCGAGAAGCCCAAGAAGAAGCGCAGGTCTAAAGAACTCCGAACCCAACTCAAACTGCGACCAATCCCCCGCCATCATAACTACGCCAACAAAGGTGACAGCTAAACACACGATCGTCGTTGTATGAATCTTGGTTCTAAATATTAACTTTTCTAACAATGGAATAAACAGAGGACCAGTACTGAACAACACGACCCCTTCAACTAGCGTTAAGGTTTGCAGTGAAGTAAGGAAACACCACTGACACGCCACCATAAAGATCGCCCGCATCACCAAAGGTTTCCACATTTCTCGTGTCGGCTTGCTGATTTTGTAAAAGGTCAGGAAAAGAAATAAAAACAGACTGGGTAACAAAAAACGCACAAAACTGAGTAACGAAGTGGGCATCACTTCAGATAGATACTTGGCCATCAAGCCACTTAAAGACAAACTGAACGTCGACAACAACATGAAAGTCGTCGCCTTGGTAATATCAGACATAATTATCACCTCCTATGACATCTATTTTAGAGGCGTGACGTAATGAAAAATAGCGAGTAATATTAACTATAACTGTAAGGAAAACTTACCAATGAAAAAACTCGTTCCGCTTAAATCCGTTTATGCTTTCATTGCTGTTGCTGAGACTGGCAGCATGACCGACGCCGCGCGGGTATTGTACGTCAGTCACTCTGCGGTAAGCCAAGCGATAAAGTCGTTAGAACAACTGGTCAACAAGCCTCTGTTTCAACGAGTCGGTCGTCGTGTTGTTCTTAATGCCGCAGGTAAGCGATATTACCGCAAAGTTGCTCCCGCACTTGAGCAAGTGATAGAGGCGACCGAAGAGCTTGCCAGAACGCCTAACGACCACCGCATTACCCTCAACATGGTCAATTCGCTAGCGATGCACTGGTGGATCCCACGAGTTCCCGACTTCCAAGCCTTCGCTCCCTCACTTGATATCCGCATTTCGACGCTAACTGGCCCTTTCGATATCGAGCAGGAAGGGGTCGATGTTGCGCTTGTACATGGCAAACCCAACGAGTGGGAACAATATTACAGCGAGAAACTGGGCGACGATGACCTAATCTTGGTGTGTAGCCCTACGATATTAAAAAACCAGACCGGATTGAGCGTCGAACAACTCGTCAAACAAAACCCGACCATTGGCGTTTTTAACCTCAGGCGACAACACGACTGGCAAGTGTGGTGCGACAATTACCAAATCCCAATGCCCACATTCCATAGCAACCTGACATTCGATGTCTCCATTCAAGCAGTACAAGCTGCGATTCGTTCACTAGGCGTATTGGTTACACATCGCTTGTTTGTGAAGGATGACATCAGCCACGGGATGCTTGTCGAACTGGGTAAACCGGTTGCTAACCCGCACCAAGATTTTTACTTTGTTTGCCCAAAAAACAAATTAAAACAAGAAAGTGTGCTAAAACTGAGAACATGGTTAAGACATGAATTCACACGCTCAGAGACAGCACTGAACGATGACATTCAAGAGCAAGACCAAACTATCAATCAATAAGCGAGTGACAGCTCAGCAAGCTTACAAGAGGCCATTATGATTATTACCACCACACAATCAGTCGAAGGCAAGCGCATTGTCGATTACAAAGGGGTTATTGCCGGAGAAGCCATTCTAGGGGTGAACGTTTTCAAAGATATGTTTTCAGGAATTCGTGACTTTGTGGGTGGACGTTCTGGCACCTACGAGAAAGAACTGGAAAAAGCACGTAACTACGCGTTCAAAGAGTTAGAACAGAAAGCGATTGAAGCGGGTGCCAACGCGGTGGTAGGCGTAGATATTGATTACGAAGTCTTGGGAACAGGTAATGGCATGTTGATGGTCTCTGCTAGTGGCACGGCAGTGGTGGTTGCTTAATCAGTGGCAAACCTATCGCTCAATAGCTCTATCCATCGAATAACGGATTCAGTCGCTTAATCGTGTGATTCTTTAAAAAAACGCCCCTTAGCTAAATCGCTAACTAAGGGGCGTGATTGTATGCGTTGCCAAGTTAGATATGAATATCTCTAACTCGCGCGATCTGCGGGCTCAGAGAGCATGGCATCAAAAGAGGCAATTCGAGCCAAAAACTCTTTTCTATCTTTAGGCATAATTGAGCTTGCCATTGGTAAGTTCGCCTTCATCGCATCGACGGCGCGACCACGAACCAATACCTCAAAGTGCAAGTGCGGGCCAGTAATACGACCAGTAGCACCCGATAGCGCAATTTTCTGACCTCGCTTAATTTGCTGACCTTTCTTAACTAAGAAGCGGCTCAAGTGAAGATAACGCGTCGTATATACGCTGTTGTGTTCAATCACCAAATATTTACCAGCATACGGGTGGTCACGAAGTGCCACCACTCGACCATCACCAGTTGAGTAGATAGGTGAACCAACAGGTGTCGCAAAGTCGGTACCATTGTGCGGTGAGATTCGCCCAGTTACTGGGTGTCTTCGTGTCGGATTGAACGAAGAAGTGATTCTTCGGAATTTTCTGTCGACTGGGTATCTATCAAAGGCTTGCTCTAGACTATTTCCCTCTCTGTCATAAAAAAGACCATCTGGTGCTAGAAAAGCTGAGACTTCTCGGTTTCTTAATTGAATTGAGATACCTTGAATTTCTGTTTTACCCGTTAGGTGATCATCCGTGTACTGCTCTTTGACCAATACATTGAAGCTATCACCGGCTCTCAGCTCACGAGCGAAGTTGACTTTGTCTTTTAGTGTGCGGGTGATATTGGCTATCTGGTTAGTAGTTAACCCCGCTTTGTAGGCTGACGTTGAAAAGCTACCGTGAACACTACCCGCATAGAGTTTTTCTTTCCATTCGCCTGGGATCTCGTGGAATTTATAGGTGAAGCTACCATCATCGTTTCGAGTAAAGGCTGCTTGCTCAACCAGACTTTCGTGAAAGACCAACTCTACGAGCTGTTTGGACTCACCATCGACAAGCAGCTCTAAGTGGTCACCAGGTTTTATCGTATCGAGTTTCAAAGATTCAAGATCCGCTTCCATGATCTTATGAACCGTTTCATAAGGCAGATTCCATGACTCGAATATGTTACTGAGGGTATCGCCAACTTTCACAAAATAATGGACCTTAACCAAAGAGTTGGGAGTCGCTTGCGAGTCGATGACTTCCTTATCATTAGGTTGAGAACCTTGGTAAGGTGTTATTTTGATAGAGATTTCTGGTGCTGGTTTGGAGTGAAAAGAGAGCAAAGCAGCAAGGGAAAATGCGCTGATCGCAGTAACGATCAGACCAATACGGAGGAACTTCATAAAATACTTAGCGGTTATAACGAGGAACTTAGAAAGTGTTATAACATAACAATTAAATCAAAAAAATAAATGAAATGTAAGAAACCATAGCGCGATAGGTGTGAAAGTATGGTGAGCATGCAAAGCCCACCACCTTAGTTAACACGGATCTTTACCTCATATTACTCTTCACGAAGTACTTCGAAGCGTTCTAAGCCTCGCAGCATCTCAAAGTCCGGCTCTTCAGTTAGCAGCTCTCTCATGGACCCACTGGCTTCAATAGCGCGCTCTAAGTCATCGATAGCTTGACCTTCTGCCCCTAATCGAGCATAGGCGCAAGCACGTTGATACAAGGCATGAGCATTTTGGTCATCGACTTCTAATACACGGTTACAAAGACTCATTGCCCAGTGGTATTCCTGTATATCCATAGCAGCGTCAGCTTTGGCAGTAAGTGCTTCTAAATCTCCAGGACGAACCTTCAGTATTTCATCGTAGATTTCAATTTTTTGCTCTGCCGTTTGTGCGTTCTGTGCTCTCAACCATAGGTTATGAATCTCATTGATAATTTCAATTTCGCGGTTGTTGTCGGAAATGATTCTGGTCTTGCGCTTAAGATCCCGTTCAAGAACATTAAACTTCTTCTCATAGTCTTGAGCGATAGAATTAAGTCGCTTATCAGCCATGTCTTGAGTTGTGTGTTTAAGCTCTTTGATGGATTGCCAACCCACCAGCGCGATAAGAGAGGCCACACCAGCAATAATGTAGAAGAAGTAGGTTACGGTTACATTGGCGTAATTCAGAGACTTGTCTGCCACAGTCAGTTCCCGGTCAGTCATCTGAATGGTCAAGCGTCTTTCAAGATCCTGCTGTTCCATTCGCAGTTGCTTCAACTCATCCAAGATATAGCGTTCCATCAGCGGTCTATCCAAATACTCTTGTTCCGAGTACTTAACATCTTCGCTTGCAAAACTCATCGTGCTGAACACCGAGATAACTGCAACCAATAAGATTCGAAGCATTATACATTCCTTATATGTTTATATTTAGACTAACTGTATCTCGTAATAGGCATACAAGCTAGGAAGTCGACAAGTTTGCTATGTCCATATTGGAATTAACACTCTAAAACATCATTGATAATTATAAAACACCTGAAGCAATATGATTAATTCGCGATGCGAATATACCGAAAAATGGTTTATTGCATCGAGATGAATCTTATATTAATAACGATCAGAACGAGGTTAATTTGAATAATCCACGATACGATTTAGTAAGCCGTGTACTGCACTGGGTAATGGCTTCTGTAATCATCTATGCAACGATCGCAGGGTATGTGATGCACTATGTCACCAGTCATCCAGAGCTGTTTTCTTTTCTGTCAGTGCTCAACATGTCATTGGCGACCGTTGCGACGCCACTGCTTGTGGTTCGTTATATCTGGAGCCACTTTCGCTCGTCGCCAAGCATGCCAACCTCTGTGCCTGAAGGGCAAAAATGCGTTGCCAAGCTTGCACACTCTTTGATGTATCTTGTGATGTTTATGGTTTTCAGCACCGGCTACTTAATGCTAAAAGAACCGTACTCTTTATTTTGGTTAGTGAGCGTAAATAATCTAATTACCGACTCTGCAATCAACGGCTTCTTTTTCTATTTACATCGTGCCAGTTGTATTGCCCTAGCCTGTTTAATTGTGCTGCATATCAGTGCCGCACTTAAACATCACTTTGTCTCTAGGAACTATGTATTGAAGATGATGCTCTAGATTCAAAGAATTCAAGACAATTTGCACAAACAACAAAAAAGCCATAGCATGTTCGCTATGGCTTTCTTATTTCAATTTGATTACTTGCTGTGAGTATCTATCATCACTTGCCAATATTCGCATTTGGCTAAGAACTCTTTTAAATAAAGCTCTGGGTTAGCAAGCTTCTCACCGCCTTTCACATCAGCGCCAGTCACTCGCCAAAAGCCACGAGTAACAAGATTTCTGTGGTAGATAAAATCGTTAAGTTCGTTTGTTTTTAACGGAAGCTGCTCACCAAAGGTTTGTTCGTACAAGATCAACGTAGCAGCTTGCTCACTTGGTTTCTCTCTTAGAAAGGTATACAAGTCCAAATCGAGTGGCTGTTGTGCTTCTTTCGGCAACGCTTTAGCTAATTTAGAGATCACACTGAACAGAGCCAACTCAACTTTTTGAGACGCTAATAACGATGCACCTAAAAGCGCATGTTCGTTGGAAATATGTTGTTCTGTTGATGAAACGGTTGCTGTTGTCACTGTGTTAACCTCAAATAATCATAACGGGTGTTACTGAACTGGATAGAGTCTTTTCACTAAGCTGAATCTTATTCTTGTTATTAAGAAGAATCTTGCAGCTAAGCAGAGCCTTTCGACTAAGCAGAATCTTTTAGCAGAACACGGTCAGCATCAATAATGGTGAAGCCTGATGCATCTTCATTCTTTTCGACTTGCACTAAACCTTTAAAACCAATCTGCGACAGCTTCTTCGCAAGTTGATCTGGTGCTGTTTCAAAAACAACATTCATAAAAGGTAAAGACTCAGCATCAACAAAACCATGCTCGTTAAACAGTTCCATTGCTTGAGATAAATGGTCTGAGTCGGTTAATTCGATAATTTCTACAACTTCTTCCAACAACATTTTCGATTCCATATTCGCCAGAAAGTGACTGACACAAGCCGGTTCTTTTTGCTTGCATACATCCCGATGCCCTAAGACACCCCTTTAGTAGTAGGGAGATCATAACATATTAATAATCGTAAAATATGTTTTATTTTCCCTAAGCTACTGGGAATACTAGAAAAGAATAGAAATTGGTGAAACATAAGCAACACCAATTCATAGTATCGATAACGGTAAACCTGATTTGAGGTGATCAGGCAACCGTTACTTGAGAATCGCCCGTTTCTACAATCGATTCTTGTAACAAGCCAGCATAAATACCATTGTGTGCCACCAGCTGTTGATGATTACCTTGCTCAACAATTTCACCCTTTTCCAACACCAAAATCGTATCTGAGTGACGAACGGTACTCAAACGGTGTGCAATCGCAATCACGGTTTTTTCCTTGAAAAGGCGCTGCATTGCTTTTTGAATCAGGTCTTCAGTGATTGAATCTACCGAACTGGTCGCCTCATCAAGCATCATCAATTGACCACCCTGTGCAACCGCTCGAGCGAACGAGATAAGCTGCGTTTGCCCTACAGACAAGTTAGAGCCGTTCTTTTCCAAGTGGAAGTCATAACCTTGTGGCAATTGTTCAATAAACTTATCGGCATAAACATAGCGCGCCGCCTGTTCAACCTCAGTTCTAGATAGATGCGTTTTGCCCAGCGCGATATTGAATTGGATGGTCTCTTCAAATAAGTGCACGTCTTGCATCATCATTGAGAACAAATGAGCAGAGTCTTCACTTGAGATCTGTGACAGCTCTATTCCATTCAACAAAATGCTGCCTTCATAATCTTGGTAGGCTTTAGAGATCAGACGCAGAATCGTCGACTTGCCCGAGCCCGTCGAACCCACAAGCGCGATTTGATGCCCTTTCTCCAATACAAACGAGACATTCTTTAGAACGTAGGGAGAGTCGTCTTTGTAGCGGAAGCTTACGTTCTTAAACTCTAGGCTCACAAACTGTTCAAGCTGCTTCTCAACCTTGTTAGATGACAACAGGTTGCGCCCTTCTTCTTCAGTCGGCTCAACAAACAGCTCTTCAATATGGTCAAACGCTGCAAATGAACTCTGAATCAAAGCGATCTGCGAAGTAAAGTCACGAATCGGAACAAACACTTTCTCTAAGGTGTTGATGAACGCAATCAGCACACCCAAGGTGAGCGCCCCTTCTAACACTTGCTCAGAGCCATACCAGATCATAATCGCGATAGTGATGGAGGTGATGCCAGAGATAAACGAGAACAAAATCGCATCGTATTTATTGATCTTCTTCTGCGCTCTTAAAAACTCATCGGTATAGCCTTGGTAGCGTTGCTCGACTTGCTCTTCCGCTCGGTACATCTGAACGGTTTTCATGCCAAATAAGACTTCTTGTAAAAAGCCAATACCGCGAGCGAGAGAAGAACGAGTCACCTTATAGAGAGCACGAAGTCGGTTTCTCACATACACCGTCAAATACATCACTGGCGGCATAATGATCAATACAATCATCGTTAACTGCCAATCAATGAAGAACATCATCACCAACAGAGCAATGGTATTGATGCTGTCTTTAACTAGCCCTACAACCGACTGAACAAACGTCTCGCCGATGGTTTCCAAGTCACTGGTTAATCGTGAAAGCGTTACCCCAATCGGTGTGTTATCAAAATAGCTGCGCGGTAGTTTGAGCACGCGAGCAAACAATACTGAGCGCATGTCAGTTATCGTGTATTGACCAGTTTTACGCAGATTGTACGAATAGGTGGTATCCACCACATAACTCGCCACCAGCACGGCAGCGAGATAGAAGACGTATTCGAGCAGACCATCCATATCCCCGTGACTCAGGTGAACATCGATCACTTGAATGATCAGCCAAGGGAACAACAAGCTCGTGATGACAGAAAGAGGAAGCATAGCGATGCCCAGAATCGCAGAGCCTTTGTATTTCTTAGCAAACTTAAAAAAGTGCTTGAGGTACTTGAGATCAACACGTTTTAACATGCTGCTGCCTCCGTTTCATTCTGCTGTAGTTGCCATGTATCGTAATAGTAATCACAGGTTTTCAATAACGTGGCGTGGTCGCCCTTCGCGATCACTTTACCTTCGTTCAACACGATGACTTCATCCATATATTCAAGGGCATTAACGCGGTGTGAAACCACAAGAACCGATTGATTTTCCAAACGTTTAAACAAACCTTCCAAGATCTTACGTTCTGTTTCATAGTCGACAGCCGATAGAACGTTATCCATGATGATCAGGTCGGTGGGTTGCAATAAAGCACGCGCAATACTTAAGCGCTGCTTCTGACCACCTGACAACATGATCCCTTTCTCACCGACTAAGGTTTGATCGCCGTGTTCAAAACGTGTCACATCACTAGCCAACTGGCTGAGCTCTAGCACTTCATCAACCTGACTCTTTGCCAAATCGGTATCTAGGCTACCAAAGCGGATATTGTCTTCGACGGTTGCTGAAAACAGGTAAGGGTCTTGAGTCACGGTTTTCACGTAACGGCGTAAGTCACTGCGTGAGAAGCTAGTGACATCTCTTTCACCAAGGAAAACAGAACCTTGTGGTACATCCAAGTGGTGGTTTAAGCAGTTCACTAATGTCGTTTTACCCGCTCCGATCCCGCCTAACACACCCACTTTCTTACCTGGTGGAATATCAAAGCTGATGTCATCGAGAATCACGCGTTCTTCACCTGAATAGCTGAAGCTGAGATTGCGAACGGAAAACGTTTCTCCCTTCAGCGATTCAACATCTAATTCAGTAAGCTTATCTTCATCTAGCTCTGGGACTTTGGCATTAAGAATGGTTTGTGCACTTTGGATACCGACCATGCCTCGCTGATAAATGGTCGCGATTCTGCCAAGTTGCATCAATGGCATAGCGAGCAAAACTGAGTAAGTCAGAAAGGCGGTAATCTCACCAAGTGTGAGTTCCTGTCTCATTAACATGTAGCCACCAAGCCCAAGAATGATGATTTTCATCAGGTCATTGGCGTAGTCGAGTACCGGCATAAAGAAGACTTGAATGCGTGTAATTTTAAGGCGGCATTCAAGCAATAACTGGTTCAGTTTTTCAGTTTCAGCTTTCACCCAAGGTGACATCTGCTGGCTCTTAATGAGATCAATCCCAGACAGGTAACTCATTAGCTGAGCAGACAGATTTTGTAGGCGCTTCATGTGCTCTAAATGCAGCGCTTTCATACGCTTGAAGCCCACACGGAAAATCACAAAAGCGATTGAGATAGGAATGATCGAATACAGTGTGAGTTCTGGCGATATGCGCCACATGTAAAGAGGCGTCAACGACAACGCAAGCAAGGCATTGAAGAACTGCAAGAAGCCGACACCAAACAGCAGTCGAATGCCACTAAGGTCATTGTTGATAATCGAGATCAGTCGACCCGAAGCAAAGCGTTCGTGAAAGCTGCTCGGTAAGCGATTCAACTTTTGTAGAAGTGTACTTTTAAGTGCGGCCTCTGTAATTCGCCCCGGATTAAGCGCATAGATACGAGACAGAATTCTCACCACCACCATGGCAACCGACATCCCGACCACAATCCAAACATAGGTTTGAAGCTGTTGGTGGCCAGTTGAAGAGGCATCATCAATCAAATCTATCGCCAATTGGATATAGCGAGGGATCTCTACTTGTAACCAGTTGACGAGAAAGATGAACACAATCGCCAATAAGTACGAGGTGCGATTCATGCGCAGATAATGGGCAATAAACTGTCTTTTATTCATAGTATTCTTTGTTTAGGGTAGGCTCACAGCGAGATTTAACGATATAACCGGGCAGTTAAGCTAGATAGGTTCATCGCTGAGGTAAAGATACATCAAAAACACTTAGTTGACAATATCAACCATATTCAATAATTAGTTTCGGGTATTAAGTTTTAGCATTGCTAGAAACAACTTTGCCGCCAAAAGTGGCGGCAAATAAATAGCTTAGCAGGCTAGTATTGATAACGGCTAAAGCATCTCTTTGGCAATCAAATGCAGCAAAAAGGTTTCACGTTCAATACTCATGCCCTTCTTAGGGCTCTCTGCCATGGTCTTTTCGTTATGAGCGATCGCTTCATGGATATTCATCCACACCGGTTTCATCCCGTTTTTCACTTCATAATCTTCGTAAGCCGTTTCACCAAGCTCACGATCGATCTTGCATGAGTAGCAGTAAGAAATCATGTGCATCATGTCTGCATCATCTTTGTACCAAGGACGAAACTCTTCAAAAATGCCGAACGGCTTGATGCTATGGATATTCTTCGCGCCAGTCTCTTCTTCGAGTTCACGAACCATACCTGCGATCACATCTTCCCCTTCATCCAAACCACCACCAGGAATGGTGTAGTCGTGATAACGCTCTGTATACAGCATCAGAATGTCTTCACCATCTAACACAATGGCACGGGCAGCGTTGCGCTTATAGACCGTTTTATTGTCTAGATGGTCGATATCAGGATGGATGGTTGTTTTTAGGTGTCTCATGATTCTGACTGCTCTACTGAATTTGGCGGCATCATATCATAATCATCAATAGATTCGAGGTTCACAACCGCTAACCAGAACGGATCGGACGGGGATATTCCTACGGTAACTTGAATCCACTTAGCTTGATCTAACACTCAAAAAGTCGTTAAACATGAAGAAATATCAACCTATTTCAATATCTTGACCAAATTAGGACAACCTTTTCTGAAATCTAAAATATACTAATTTCATAGAGCTTCTCATTTGGTTCTGTAGAACTTAACGCATTCGATTATAGAGTTATCACGTAGGAGATAGACATGAAGAAAATTGGTTTGATGGCTGTATGTGCCGTTGTATTAGGCGGTTGTGCAAACGACTATGCAGAATATAGCGAGGGCCAACGTGTTTCAGTCGCTAACCCAGCAGCGGTTTATTGTGTTCAACAAGACGGTGAATTAGACACGGTTACTGAAAACAATCAGCGTACAACTTACTGTGTATTCGATGACGGCGAGCGCATTGAACAGTGGGAGTACTACCGCAATAACCATGAGCAAGATTCAGAAAACCAAAGTTAATCACTGTAAAAAAACACATGAGCCTTCTGGCACAATGTTATGGGCGATGATTACATTCGAGCGGTTAAAAACATCGCTGAAGAAGGCACTGAACTTCTAGCTTTTGGCATCACGAGAAAGAAATAATCACCTATCGCCACCAGCGATGTGTGTGATCCGATTCCGGATCTAAATAACGATTCAATAAAGTCAGGTTAGTATCTAGTAGAGCTAGGTATTCCCTGACTTTTTTTACATCGGTACCCACTGAAGTCTGCTGGATACAGCGCTCCAATGCTGGGAGTAAACTCTCCACAATGTCAAAGTCAGATGAACGTCCAACGAGCTCTTTGGCAGTGATCAATGCTTCCAAAGACAGTCTTTCTGGCTCTCGTCTAACCAACTCTAAATCTCGCTTAAATGCGCCCGCACAAACACCTTCAAGATAAACTCGGTAGGTCGTCAGTACGTCCATCAACAGAAACAATTGCCCCTGAGCACTTTGATGTGGGTATGACACCGCAACATGAGCCTCCAACCTGCGATCTATTTGCTGCTCTACCCCAAGTGCGGAACACTTCTCGATGAGAACTTTAAGCAAACCTTGCTCGCCCATGAGCGATTGAATCTCGAATATACGTTGTAAATGGTAGTCATTCGAAACGAATGTCACTTGCACACTTTGCCCGCGAGTAAACAGCCCGCTTGCAATCATCTCTGAGGCCAAGTTCTGTATGTTCTCGACAGTGTTGGTCGAGTGCTGCTCGAGCAAAATCGCCCCTAAAGAAAACGGATGTTCACGCTGCTTTTCAAGCTTTCTAAAGTACTGGTGCATCGCGTCGGCTTCAGACAGTGTTTGCCCTTTTGTTAGCCCACCACAAAATGCTACCGCAGTTTGCTGATTCGACTCTTCTACCAAAGGCTCCGCCAGATACTCAACCAAAGCATCAACTCGACTGATTCCTTCATCAGTCAATTTATTCTCATTAAGTCGCTTACCCAGCACAATAAGGAGGTGATTAATGCTCATTTTATGTTCAAGTCTCGTTTTGGGGATTAGATGGAGTGAATTATGTATACAATACTTGTTAACAAAAGTATTTTGAAATTCTTATATGTTGCTCGCAATAATGCTCACTATTGATAGCGACATCTTAGGTAATACAAGAATAAACGTGTCGCTTTACAGCAAACATAGCACGCTCTTGTATTTCATCGCTCTATGCTTGTTAGCACTAGTCGATAAAAGAGCCCTTTCAATCAATGAATACGCTCTATCGCATAACTGTTTCACCCACAGAACAGGTTCACTCAAAGAAGTGCAACTAACCAAATACAAATTTTACACAGAGTTCGTCCATCGAACCGTCTTCACAGGAAGTTACTATGCTGTCTATTTTTGATATCTACAAAATTGGGGTTGGACCATCCAGCTCCCACACAAATGGACCAATGATCGCTGGGTTTAACTTTACCAAAAAAATTGATGCTCAGCTTAAGCAAGTGAAGCGTATTCAAATCGACTTATACGGCTCGTTATCATTGACGGGTATTGGTCACCACACAGACAGAGCGACCTTGTTAGGTTTGCTAGGTAACCGCCCCGACACCATTAAAATCACCAGTGCTAACCAAGCAATGCGTAAGGCGATTGAAGATAAATCTCTATTGGTTAGCGGTAACCATGAAATTTATTTCGATGTAGAAAGCGATCTGCTCTTCCACAAGACCAACCTTCCGCTGCATGAAAATGGTATGACTATCTCTGCCTTTAACGAAAGCGGCAGCCTTCTGGATATGGAAACCTACTACTCGATTGGTGGTGGCTTTATCGCAACCGCTGATGAGCTACAAAACGGCAAACAGGAAGCAGAAACTCAAGTTGAGTTCCCTTTCTCTTCTGCTGATCAGTTGCTTGAACTATCCGAACAACAAGGACTGAGCCTTGGTGGCTTAATTCTACGTAACGAAGTTTCATTCCAAGGTATGGATGTGATTGACCAGAAAGCCGACCAAATTTGGAAGGTGATGTCTCTGTGTATGCAGCGTGGCTTTGACACGGAAGGCATCCTTGATGGCGGCCTAGAAGTCACTCGTCGAGCACCTGCTCTGCTTAAAAAGCTTGAAGCGAATGCCTCGATTGAAAACGATCCAATGGAGATCATGGATTGGATTAACCTATTTGCCTTTGCCGTGAGTGAAGAGAATGCAGCGGGCGGTCAGGTCGTGACATCACCTACCAACGGTGCAGCTGGGGTTATTCCTGCGGTATTGATGTACTACCATCGTTTCATCAAGGAGCTAGACACCAAGCAGCTTAAAGACTTCTTGGCAGTCTCTGGCGCAATCGGCATCTTATACAAAACCAACGCTTCGATTTCTGGCGCAGAGGTAGGTTGTCAGGGTGAAGTCGGTGTTTCTTCATCAATGGCCGCAGCAGGCCTAACTGCCCTACGTGGTGGTAGCAACGAACAGATTTGTATTGCCGCTGAGATCGCGATGGAACACTCACTGGGCATGACATGCGATCCGATCGGTGGCCTTGTTCAGGTGCCATGTATCGAACGTAACGCAATGGGTGCAATGAAAGCCATCAATGCATCGCGCATGGCGTTGAAACGTACCAGCAAGTGTCTTATCTCGTTAGACAAGGTTATCGAGACCATGTATCAAACAGGTAAAGACATGAACAAGAAGTACCGTGAAACTTCTCTAGGCGGCCTGGCCGTGATTCACATGGCACCCCCGTGTGAGTAACAGACAGGAACACGAGTAGAGAAAGCCTCTATAGAGACGGCATTCTTGTAAACTTAGTTTTCAATATCTCAACAAAGCCAGCCACCAAGCTGGCTTTTTTATTGGCTAAAGCCCAGCAGACAATTGAAAGTGATACTCACTCAAAATAACTTATAGAATGACTACCTCTAACTTTCCCTTTATTAGTTCATTACTTAGCCACAAATGATGATGGCTAAATTTCATACCGCCATGCATCCACTTGCAAAATCTAACGTTGCAAACCTCATTCATGAGAAATATGAATGCACTCATAAGAAAAGATATATCGAGTAAAGTTCTGTTTGGGACAGATATTTCATTTTATGTATTACTACTAATGATATTATAATCGGATAATTACACTACATATTAATACAAACGTGAGAATAAAATAATGTGGAATAGATTAAACAAATCAATGATGTTCTGCCAAATGATGTTCGGACTTTCGTTCTATGGCGTCATGGTGATCTTGACTCGTTTCTTCCTTGAAGATCTGAACTACAATGAAGCCGACACCATGATGGTTGTTGGTGCTTTCTCTGCAATCGGACCGCTATTTGCTATCGCAGGTGGCTTTATCGCCGACAAGTTTTTAGGCGCTTACCGATCTTTAACCATTGCCTTCCTAGGGTTCGCAAGTGGTTACGTTCTACTGGTACTTGGTGCAGCAGCAACCAATGTTCCGATGGCATTATGTGGTATTGCGTTAGCAAGTTATGCACGTGGTTTGATGTCCCCTTCTTACCCAAGTCTTTACAAACGCACGTTCAAAACTCAAGAAGATTTTGAGAACTGCTACCCAATCAACTACTCAGTAAACAATATTGGTGCTCTGTTAGGCCAATACCTGTTCCCAATGCTAGTACTTGTTGTTGGTTTCCACGGTGGTTTCCTTCTTTCAGCGGTTCTAGCCGGTGCTGCGCTTCTGATGATGATCTTTGTTCGCAAAGGCCTTGTTGAAGCAAGTGCTGAAATCGACCAAAAACCAGTAAGCACTAAAAACTGGGCAGCGTTCCTTGGTCTTTCTGCAGCAATGATCGGCTTGGTATTCTTCATGTTCTCTAACATGGATATTGGCCAAAACATCGTGTACGCAATCGGTGGTGCAGCGATCATCTACTTTGTCTCTTTGATGATGAAATCGAAGAAATCAGACATGCTAAAAATGGGGACTATCTTAATCATCACATTCCTGACGACATGTTTCTTCGTGTACTACGGTCAGATGATGACTTCGATGACAATGGTAGCGATCAACACAATGCGTGGCGATCTATTTGGTTTCATCCCTGTCGCACCTGAAGCTTCAATGGCAATGAACCCACTATGGTGTATGGTTGCTGGCCCTATCATCGCGGGTATCTTCTCTAACCTAGAAAAGAAAAACATTAACTTCTCAACTGCAACCAAAGTCGGTTTCTCTTTCATCCTTACGGCTATCGCTTTCGGTATCCTTACGATGGCAGTAACGACAGTTGGTGACGATATTCTGATCCGCCCAGAAGTCTTCCTAGCGATTCACTTCTTCCTAGCATTCGGTGAAGTGATTGTAGGTTCAATGGTTGTAGCCTTCATCCTGTCTGTTGCACCTAAGCACATTGAAAACTTCTCAGTAAGCTTGTTCTCTGTTGCTATCGCACTATCAGGCATTGTTGGCGCGGTATTCTCAACGTCTATTGCACTAGAGAAAGGTCAAGAGATCACACAAGAGATCGTGCAAACGGTTTACGGTGATTACTTCCAAATGCTGACTGTTCTTGCCGTCGTGATGGTAGGTATCGCAATGGCAGCATCGTTCATTATTCGTAAGATGCTAGAAGCTGCGAAAGCCGCTGAAGAAACGATTGAACTAGAGCAAGCAAACAGCTAATTCTGTTCGCTGAGTCAAACCAATCCTAAGAGCCCTTTAGTTTTCTAAAGGGCTCTTTTTTGTAGGATCCGTTTCCCAATAGGATCTGTCGTATAAGTTAGGTAGTACATGTGTAAATCAAAGTAAATGATAACTATTAGTATTGAGTGTTTTTTAGTTCAGGATTATGATGTGGAAATCCAAATCTAAGAGAGCCTTATATGAGCAAGCCTAGCCCTATCACATTAACCGTTACTCAAACCTCAACAATTACTCCAAACATGCAGCGCATAACGCTTAGCGGTGAGGGATTAAGTAAATACCCAACAGAATGTGCCGGCGGCTACATCAAGCTTTTATTCTCGCCACTTGGCACGACTGATTTAAGCCAGCTAAACGAAGGTGAGCGCCCAACCATGCGCACTTACACCATTCGTCAGTACAATCCTGTAGAGCAGTGGATTGAAGTTGATTTTGTTCGCCATATCACTACAGATTTGCAATGTGGTTTTGCGGCTCGATGGGCAATGAACGCAAAAGTGGGTGACACGGTTTCAGTGGCTGGCCCTGGTTTAATTCAGGGGCTTAACCTAGAGTCAGACTGGTTCTTCTTAGTTGCAGACATGACGTCCCTACCTGCGCTTTCTGCAAAAGTAAAAACGCTCCCAGAAACAGCAACGGGGCACGCTATCATTCAGATCAACTCAGCAGCAGATAAGCAGGTACTTGAGACTCCTCAAGGTATCAAAGTAACCTGGTTGATTGAAGATGAAACCTCAGAGTCACTTTCACAAACCGTGCGCAACACAGAATGGTTAGAAGGTCAGGTTTCAATATGGACAGCGTGTGAATTTGAAAGCATGCGTGAGCTAAGACAGTACTTCCGCAACGAAAAAGAAGTCGCGAAAGAGAACATCTACATCAGTAGTTATTGGAAACGTGGCGTCACTGAAGATGGCCACAAAGTGTTGAAGCAACAAGATGCTCAAGCTTTAGCAGGTTAAACCTGTCACTACATATATCTTCTTGCTAGATAAATAGAAAACGCCCTTAACGAAGTTTGTTTCGCTAAGGGCGTTTTTTCATTTAACTTAATAGAGATACCTATTCACAAATCCCCAATCACTCAGGCGATCTTTTAAGTCAATGAGATAACTAAGCCAGCAATAATTAGAGATACGCCTACACCGCGAGTCGCGTGCCACTTTTCCTTTAAAAAGTAGATCCCCATCACTACGCCGAAAATGATACTCACTTGCCTAAGAGCAACAACCAAGCTGACATTTTCAGTCATGGTCATCGCAAACAGCACTAAGCCATAGGTCGAAGCCATCATAATGCCTGCAAGCGTGGCTTTCTTTCGCAGTATCCAAGCATTAGTAAACTCGATTCTTTGGTTGGTTACGAATAACCAAACACTCAACGGAATCACAATTGCCCAGAACTGGATACCTAGGTAGAAAATCGCGGTGTGCTTGTTAGTTATAACTGGTGTGCTCAAAGGATCGAGTAACAGAAGCGCTTCTTTATCAATGATGGAATAGCCCGTGGTACCAATGGCCGCGATTAACGCCCACAGTACGCCAAGGTTGAGATACGCTTTTAACCTAAGATCTGAAAACTTCTTAAGTGGTACAAACAAACAACCCAAGGTAATCAAGGTGAAGCCAAACCATTGATTAGGTGACAGCTCATAGCCTATCAACACCGTGCCTAAACCCACCATCAACACGGGCAGCGCTCGTGCCATCGGGTAAATCACCCCAATATCGGCCTGCTTGTAGGCTACACCTAAGCCGATTAAATAGATGATTTGGCAAATACCACTTAAAAGAAGTAGTTTCCAGAATAAAAGCGTGATATCCACAAAGCCGACACTGTAAATGAACCAAATCAAATAGGGAGTCAATATCGCAGCAGCGGCAAAGCCAGAGGCTAAGAAGAAAGACGAGCCCGATCCTTGATTCGATTTACCTAGAACGTTCCAACCCGCGTGAAGCAAAGCCGAAATAGTCACGATGACGATGGCAGAGAATTCCATTTCATTCCTAAATTATAGATGAATTAGCACAACGGCTGACAACAGGTGATAAAAAAAGGCCTCCGAATAAGAGACCTTTGAACTTTTCAATTGGGCAATCCTGCATAATTGCAGATATGCTAACGTTCTAACGTATGACTAGCGCTCTAGCTGCGCGATTGACTCAATACTGATCGCGTCATGACGCCAATACTCAATATCACAGTCAATCAGATCGCCGTTTTGATTGTAGTTAACACGCTCAACAACCATTGCAGGTGAGCCAGAAGTCGCACGCAGGGCTTGCGCTGTCTCGCCAAGTAAAGACGTTGTGCTCACTCGGTAACGGATCTTCTGATACACCACACCAAAGTGTTCGCGGTAGATGTCCGTCAACGATTTAGACAAGTCATAATCAAGCAAGTTAGGGAACAACTCTGGTCGAATGTAGTTGGTCACATACACAACCGGCCTATCTTCAAGATAACGAACTCTGTCTACTCGATAAACGTCCGAGAAAGGTTGTAACTCAAGAAGCCGAGTCGCCTCCTTGGTTGCTAACATTCCTTTCGCCGCCACCAACTCAGTTTTCGGCTGTCGATTCTGCGATAGAGCCATATTGGTGAAGTTCAGCGTTTGTGTTGGATCGTAACGAAGCGGCTCGGGAGAGATAAACCAACCACGTCGGTCTTCTCGATAAATGCGCCCTTCCGCTTCAAGTGAAGACAAGGCTTCGCGTAAGGTAACTCGAGTCGTATCAAACGATTCAGCCAGCTTACGTTCCGCAGGCAGCTTCTGTCGTGGTGTTAACATCCCCGACTCTATCTGCTCTACGATGACATCTTTGATTTTTACGTACTGCACTTCATTTCCTTTCATTCTTGTTCTTGTCGTCAGCCACTCCTTGGCCAACTGCAATATAAGTGGTTCGCTAGCGTTTACGCCAAGCTTGGGTGCGCTTATCGAATAACTTGTTGATTAGCATATGAATCAACTTCGCACTCGCTGCAGATATCATGATCATCACCGCCATCGCTGCTGCTGCACCGGTTTGACCTGCATCGTCCATATTCAGTACTGATACTGACGCTGGAATCGTATTGGTAGAATACAAGAATACTACCGCAGATGTCGTGGTAAGTGCATTAATAAACAGGTATGTCGCAATATCTAAAATCGCCGGCAGACAAACAGGTACCGTCACCTTAAAGAACAGCTTGTATTGCGGTAAGTTTACCGAAGCCGCTGTTGCTTCAATTTCGGAAGGCAGTTGTTTCAATGCCGTTAACGCCGTCATGTGCCCTACCGTGTAGTAGTGAACCACGGTATTAATCACCAAGAACGCCATCGTGCCATACAAGAAGTTAAGTGGGTTACTCAAATCATTGAAGTAGAAGATATAACCCAAACCCAGCACCATACCCGGAACGGCCATCGGAACAACGCTGAGCATTTGCATCGCTTGACGAACAGGACCAAATGCTCTGCCCTTCTCAATGCAGTACGCGCCTAAGAAAATCAATACGGTACCGATAATCGCAGTCCAAGCACCGAGGGTTAAAGAGTTGAAGAATGGCGCCCAACCATAAGTACTCATTTCTGCGAAGTTGTAGTTGTTTAGCGTCAGCGCTTTGTTCCAAGGCCAGAAGGTGACCATCGAACCGTATATCGCCATGCCCAACACAATAACCACAGCAGCAGAGATGATGGTGCAATAAAGGAAACATAAGCCATCACGTAGTGAACTAGGTTCAGGTTGGTACGCGACAGAACGAGTATCAAACAAGCTCTTTTGTTTCTTTTGAACCCAGCGGTCAACGGTAAACGCAAGCAACGCAGGTAATAGCAGCAAGATACTGGTTACTGCACCCATAGAGAAGTTCTGTTGACCAACCACCTGCTTAAAGATGTCAGTCGATAACACGTTGTAGCTACCACCTATCACCTTTGGCACACCAAAGTCACAAACCACCAGCGTAAACACAACGATCAGGGTACTGATCAAGCCGTATTTTGCCGCAGGTAACGTCACCATAAAGAAAGTTTTTAACGATGAAGTATTGAGTGCACGTGCTGCCTCATAAAGGCGAGCGTCAGAGGTTCTTAATGAGGTGGTCAGAATCATCAAGGCGTGTGGAAACGTCCAAAATATCAAGCCCAGTGAGATACCAATCAAACCATAAACCGAGTTGCCCCCCAAGACTTCTTTAGCGATACCTTGGTTACCAAATAAGAAGATAAGACTGATTGCAGGAAGCAGTGACGGAGCAAGAATAGGCGCAGAACCCAGTACTTGAAAAAGCCCCTTAAAAGGCATGCATGAACGAGTTAGCGCATAGGCATAACCAAACGCCAAGACACCCACGACTACGGTCACTAGCAATCCAAGCGTGAAGGTATTGCCTACCGACTGCCACAGGCTTTGAGACGCAAAATACGTAGCGAAATTCTGTAAACCTACAAATTCACCGTCTGCGTTCTGAACACTCTTTTTCAACATTGCCCACAGTGGCATCAGGATAAACAACGTCATGACCACAGACAAAAAGGCCAACAGCCCAAATAGAATTACGTTGTCTTTGCTTAACCGAGCCAGAAAAGGTTGTACTCGTCGTTGAATTAGCAGCTTAGATTGCATCATTTGAGTCGATTCCATGATTGATTACGCCGCCTCGTCTTTCATCACTTGCAGGCTTTTCGATGAGTAAGCTCTAAGGCCTTCTTGATCAAACGCCACGTAACGAATATCACTGCGACGCAGCTTCAATCGGTTGAACTCTTTGACGGGTACATCAACGATGATCTCTTTCGCCGTTGAGTCATGTTGCAATTGACACTCAACACGATAAAACGCCCCTAAGAATTCGCTTGATACGATTCTCACTGGCAAGGATTCACTAAAACGATCAACAAACTGGATTTGCTCTGGACGAACGGCAATATCAAAAACATCACCCAGATTTGGCGTGAGATTATCTAAGCCAGGTAACGGCAGCATTGACTCAGCAATACGCATCTTGCCTTGAGCCGCAACAGAAGCTTGAATAAAGTTCATGCTACCAACAAACTCAGCCACAAAACGACTGACAGGTTTTTGGTAGATCTCTTGAGGAGCACCGACCTGCTCGATAACACCATGATTCATCACGACAATACGGTCTGCCATCGTTAACGCTTCATCTTGGTCGTGCGTCACCATAATAGTGGTGATACCCAATTTGCGTTGCAGTTGGCAGATCTCATCACGTAGGTGTGTTCTTACCTTCGCATCCAACGCAGAAAGCGGTTCATCGAGTAGCAACAAGCCTGGAGACAAGGCTAATGCGCGAGCCAGAGCAACACGCTGCTGCTGTCCACCAGATAGCTGATTTGGAAATTTCTGACCAGACGTTGGTAAGCCAATGGTCTCTAACCAAGACTCAACCGTCTCAAGGGCTTCTTTGGTCGACATGCCTTGGTTTTTCAGACCAATCGCAATGTTTTCTTCCACAGTGAGGTTTGGAAACAAAGCGTAAGATTGGAACACGATGCCAAAGTCGCGCTTTTCTGGTGGCAAGAAGGTCGTATCATTACCGTTCTGCTCAATAGAACCTGACGTTGGTAAGTCTAGGCCTGCAATCGCACGTAATAAGGTGGTTTTTCCACAGCCAGATGGGCCAAGGAAGCAGACGAACTCGCCTTTATCTATCGATAGGGAGATGTCTTTTAACGCTGTAAATTGGCCAAATTGCTTTACAACGTTTTCAATATTCAAATAAGTTTGGTTGCTCATACTACAGCACTCTCTATATGGTATATACCAAATTTATACTGAGAATATTGCAGTTGAGTGACAAATTTATAGAAGCTAAATGACAGTTATATTGCAGATATAATAAGCATTAAAAATTGCTATTTGTTCAACATTGAAAGTTAGTTCAACGTTGAAAGCCCTCAGTGACTTGCCCATAAATCACTGAGAGCCTCAATGTAAACTTCTAATTTAAACGCTAGATTAATCTATGATTCAACCTTGTCGGCTTTGCCCGCTGCACCTGCGAGTTTGGATAACTGTTTATCTAGCCACAATGGCGTGTCACCCGAATCTTCCGCGTTCTCTTTTCTTCGTACCGCATCACGCACCATCATCGCACCTATCCAACGAAATGGCTCTGGCGGGAAGTGCCCTAATGGGCCTTTAGTTAAACCGCTTCGTGTCCAAGTATTGTCGATATCGAGTACCATTGCTGACAAAATCTTCCCGCCCATACGGGTTTGAGCAACGCCATTTCCAGAGTAACCAAGCCCATAATAGATGTTGCTTTGGCCTTTTAGGTTACCGAAAAATGGCAATCCGGTAACCGAACGATCTGAGCCGCCAGACCAGTTGTAATCGAATTCACTTTGTTCCAATTTAGGGAACAATTTTTGGAACGATTGATTGAGAATCGGCAGGTAGTTAGTCGTTTGGTTAAACATGCTTTCAACTTGATTGGCAAACGAGAATTTATTGCCGCCTTTGCCCAACATGAGTCGTCCGTCCTGGGTATCTCGGTAGTAGTGGACAAAGATACGCGAATCCACCACCGCCGCCCCTTTCTCTGGGCCAAACTGCTTGAGCTTTTCAGGAATGGGCTTGGTCACCACCATATCTGAAGAGACAACCACAATGCTGCGTTTGAACTCTTTAAAGTGATCGAGCATCCACGCATTGAGTGCCAAAATCACTTTATCCGCAAATACTGACCCGCCTTTGGTTTGAATTCGAGCGGGAGAGCCATAGTCGAGTGATGTCATCTCTGTGTTTTCGTGAATTTCGACACCCAGTTCAAGCGCGACTCGGCGCAAACCTCTAGCCAATAACGCTGGCTGCACACTACCCGCAGCTTCTGAGTAGTAACCCTCAATATGGCGTTCAGATCCCGCTTTATCAGCCAAAGAATTGTCGCACTTCTTCCAGCTATTGATACCCTGCTTAACCAGCTCATTAACAACAGGCTCCATTCCACCCTTTTGAGCTTCATTGGTCGCCGTGTAGTAAGTTCCGCTGCGATATAGATGCGCGTCAATCTTGTGTTCGTTACAGAAGGATTCGATCTCGTATATAACCTTTTCCGATTCCTTAACCAACCATTTCGCTTGTTCTTTTCCATAGAGCTTTTTCAGCGTCGGATACTTGGTTGACCACGTCAGCATGCAACCGCCGTTCGCACCAGAAGCACCGCTACCACATAGGCCTTTTTCAATCACGACAACATGCTTTTCGGGTTGCTGTTGTTTGATTAAAATCGCCGTCCATAAACCCGTATAGCCACCGCCAACAATGGCGATATCACAGTTGACATCTTTTTGGAGCGGCTTAGCCGAATCTAGCCCCGCATTGATGTTGCCAAACTCTTGTTCCAACGCTTGCTTGAACCAATATGAGTAGTGCTTTGTCATTTGTTGTACCTTACTTAAAACCTGAAGGCGTAAAACTAAAAAAGGAAGACCGAAGCCTTCCTTTACTGATTTCTAACTTCTAATGAACTAAATAGTTAAGTAACTGACTAGGTCGTCAGATTAAGATTTTGGCTCTGATTTAGCGTCAAACTTGTCAGACCATGTTTTAAGAACGTCGGCACGTTCGCTGCCCATGCGAGCGAAGTCCATTTTTGCCATGTTCTTTTCTACATTAGGGAAGTTCTCTGCTTTGCCTGTCACATCTTTGTGACCAACAACTGGGTACATTTCGATGTAAAGCTCATTTGCCGCTTTAGAAATAGACCAATCGATAACACGTTGTGCTGCATCAGAAGGCTTAACAAGACCTACCGCTTCAGATTCCCAGCCGATGCCTTCAGGCGTAATCACTGAAAGTGGAGCGCCTTGAGTTTTCAGCTTAGCGCCACGGCTCGCCATAGAAATACCGATAGCGACTTCACCCATGCCAGCTTGAACACATGGCTTAGAACCAGAGTGCGTGTAGTGAGCAATATTTTGGTCTAGCTTCTGCATGTAGTTCCAACCTTGGTCTTCACCCATGTTTTGTAGCCAAGCCGAAACCTGCATGTAGCCTGTACCAGAAGACGCTGGGTTTGGCATAGCAATATGGCCCTTGTAGATAGGCTTCGTTAGGTCATCCCAAGACTTAGGTGCCGGTAGGTTCAATTGCTTAGCCACTACTTCGTTAAAGCAAACTGCATTGAAGAATGCGTCATTGCCATACCAAGCTTGAGTAGATTGTGGGTCGTTAAGGCTAGCGCGTAACGCTTCTACACCTTGAGGCGTATAAGGTTTCAGAATGCCTTCTTCTTTAAGTAGTGCCATTGAAGAACCAGCAAGTCCCCAAACTACCTCAGCGCGAGGGTTGTTTTTCTCGGCCAATAATTTTGCCGTCATGATCCCTGTTGAATCACGCACCCACTTGATGTTGATGTCTGGGTTTTCACTTTCGAAAGCATTTTTGTATTTAGCCAGAATGTCAGTTTCAAAAGCAGTGTAAACCGTCACTTCCTGTGCTGCATAAGCGTTACCAGCTAGTAGAGTTACTAAAGCTGCAAGTGATCCTTTCATAAAACGGTTTTTCATCATTTTCTCCAGTCAGGCCCAACTCTAGAGTGAGAAGTTGCCAAAATTAAAAATTGCCAAAGTTAAAGTTGTTAAAGCTAGAAGCCCTATCGAGAGGCACCTATATTCAAAAATTCATTCCAGTTGTTGGCACACACCCCTCACGCTGGTATGTACCAGATTTCGATTATTAAGCTAACTGGCTTTTGTGACGATTAAATGAACGAAAAATGGCAATTTAAAGATCGAAAACTTTCTCAAGACAAGTGACCATTTTTAATATGAAGCTTTTGTGAAAATGATGTTTGGGCTATTTACGACCGTTTAAATTGGTTGTTAAAGTAACTCTAAATATTGGTATAGTCCAAAATTAAAATCACGAGAGTTGAACATGAGAAACGAATACTTACTGCTGACACCGGGCCCTTTATCTACTTCTGAAACCGTTCGCCAAGCGATGTTAAAAGATTGGTGTACTTGGGATGATGAATACAACAAAGACGTTGTTGAAGTGATTCGTAGCAAGCTAGTGACTTTAGCGACTAAGCAAGCGGGATATACAAGCGTATTAATGCAAGGCAGCGGCACCGCTTCAGTAGAAGCAACAATCGGTAGCGTTATCTCTAACAACGGTAAGCTTCTTGTTGTTGATAACGGTGCGTACGGCGCTCGTATTGCTCAAATCGCAGAATACTTAAACATTCCATGCCATGTCGTTTCCCCAGGTGAAACATCACAGCCTGACTTGAACGAAATGGAAACGGCATTGGCCATGGATTCAGACATTACTCACGTTGCGATTGTGCATTGTGAAACCACGACAGGCATGCTGAATCCAATTGAAGACATTGCCAAATTGGCAAAACAGCACAACAAAACCGTCATTCTCGATGCAATGTCGAGCTTTGGTGGCATCCCTATGGATATCGCTGACTTAGGTGTCGATTACATGATCAGCTCAGCAAACAAGTGTATTCAAGGTGTACCGGGGTTCGGCTTTGTTATTGCGAAGCAATCGGAACTGGAAAAATGCAAAGGCCAGGCTCGTTCACTAAGCCTTGACCTGTTTGACCAATGGTACTGCATGGAAAGCAACCATGGTAAATGGCGCTTCACCTCTCCAACTCATACAGTGCGAGCTTTCTACCAAGCTCTACTTGAATTGGAGCAAGAAGGTGGCATCGAAGCTCGTCATAATCGCTACCAAACCAACCAAACTACCTTGGTTGCAGGTATGCGCTCTCTTGGCTTTGAGCCACTGCTTAATGATGATCTTCATTCACCTATCATTACCTCTTTCTATTCTCCAACTCATAGCGATTACCAATTCAAGGAATTCTATGACCGTTTGAAAGAACAAGGTTTTGTGATTTACCCGGGCAAGGTTTCAAACGCCGACTGTTTCCGAATCGGTAACATCGGTGAAGTGTATCCGTCAGACATTGAAGCTCTAATTGGCGCAATTAAGAATGCTATGTACTGGGACATCAAATAATGACGATGGCCAATCAAGATTCTGTTCTAAAGGCGACACACTTTCGAAGCGAAGGCGATGTGAACACCACGCCAGCGCGTGAGAAATGGAACGAGTCGCTAAACGATGATGCGACTCAAGCGATGTTAAAACGTGACTCTGACGTATTTCTTCATCAAGCGATGTCAACGCCTTGTCTAGACACACTTGAAGCAGCTGAAGGCATCTACATTCAAGATGCGACGGGCAAGAAGTACATGGACTTTCACGGTAACAATGTTCATCAATTGGGTTATGGCCATCCACATATCATTAATAAAGTGACTCAACAAATGGCTTCATTGCCGTTTTCACCACGTCGCTTTACCAATGAAACAGCCGTTCAATGCGCTGAAAAGCTGACACAGATCTGCGGTGGTGAGTTGAACCGCGTGTTGTTTGCTCCCGGTGGCACATCAGTGATCGGCATGGCGCTAAAACTAGCTCGACATGTCACCAATAATTTCAAAGTAGTGTCATTGTGGGATTCATTCCATGGCGCGTCACTTGATGCGATTTCAGTGGGTGGCGAAGCGTGTTTCCGCGAAGGCATGGGGCCATTAATGGCTGGCGTAGAACGCATTCCACCAGCGGTTTCCTATCGTGGTGCTTTTCCGCTTAATGTCTCTTTATCGCGTTGCGGGCAAAACTCAGGCGATAACAATGAGACGGCATGTGATGTGCACTATGCCGATTACCTTGAGTATGTGATTGAAAAAGAAGGTGGCATTGGTGCCTTCATTGCGGAAGCAGTGCGTAACACAGACGTTCAGGTTCCAAGCAAAGCTTACTGGAAGCGCATCCGTGAGATCTGCGATAAGCATAACGTCATGTTGATCATCGACGACATTCCAAACGGTATGGGTCGTAGTGGCGAATGGTTCACTCACCAGGCCTTTGATATCGAACCTGACATTCTTTGTATCGGTAAAGGTTTTGGCGGGGGCTTGGTTCCAATTGCAGCCATGGTCACTAAAGACAAATACAACACGGCAGCGCAAGTATCACTTGGTCACTACACCCACGAGAAAAGTCCTATTGGCTGCGCGGCGGCACTGGCTACGATGGAAGTGATTGAGCAAGAAAATCTACTTGAAAAAGTACAAGCGGACAGCGCATTCGTGCGTGAACAACTGCTTCAAATGAAAGAGAAATACCCAGTCATTGGTGACGTTCGCGGCATCGGTCTGCTTTGGGGAGTGGAATTGGTCACTGACCATATCACCAAAAACCGAGCGTTCGATGAAGCAGAAGCAGTACTTTACCAATGTCTGAACGATGGCCTGAGCTTTAAGGTTTCACAAGGTAACGTGATTCAATTGAGCCCACCATTGATCATCAGCCGTAGCGAGCTAGAAGCCGCTCTATCTGTATTTGAAAACGCGATAACAAAAGTCTGCAAAGATTTTGAATACCTTTAATTCTCGAAATCAACATTTAAACCAATAACCTTAAACAACCATTTGTTTCCCAGAACTTTGAACTGGGAGTGACACAAAAATAGGACACTATTATGAACACGACATCACCTATCCAAGCGGTTATCTTTGACTGGGCCGGCACTATCGTTGATTTTGGGTCGTTTGCTCCAACTAGCATCTTCGTTGAAGCATTCAAACAAGGTTTCGACTTTGACATCGACTTAGCTGAAGCGCGTGAACCTATGGGGATCGGCAAATGGGACCACATCCAAGCAGTGGGTCGAATTCCAGCTGTTGACGCTCGTTGGAAGGCTCAGTTCGGACGCTCCATGACAAGTGAAGACGTTGACGCGATCTACGCGGCATTCATGCCTCTTCAAAAAGCGAAAGTAGCCGATCACGCAGCACCTATTTTGAATGCGATAGAAGTGGTCAATAACCTAAAAGAGAAGAACGTGAAGATCGGGTCTTGTTCAGGTTACCCACGTGAAGTGATGGATGTTTTAATTCCTGCTGCTGCAGATTACGGTTACCGACCAGATAACGTGGTAGCGACCGATGACTTACCTCAAGGTGGTCGCCCTGCTCCATTTATGGCACTGAAAAACGTAATCGATCTAGGTGTAACTAGCGTTGCTGCGTGTGTAAAAGTAGACGACGCAGCACCGGGGATCGATGAGGGTCACAACGCAGGCATGTGGACAGTTGGACTTGTATTATCGGGGAACGAAGCAGGCTTAACGTATCAAGAATATTTAGATGCAGACGAGACAACACTTGCAGCTGCACGTGAAAAAGCAAGCGTTAAGCTAAACAAATCAAACCCACACTACCTAATCGATACCATTGCAGACCTACCAGGTGTCATTGCAGATATTGAAAAACGTTTGTTAGCTGGTGAGCGCCCATAACGGTAATCACCTAGATTACCCAACCAAACATTCCGTACACATGAAAATGAAACCTCGTATCGCCTAAAAATGATACGAGGTTTCTTCGTTTCCAACATTTGAGACAGCAATTAATTGACAAAAACCTCTGTAAATAGCACCTTAAATATATAATTTTTAACAATTTCATTGACCATAATAAGCAACTGTACTAACAATGTAATAACAGTTCCAAGATAGGTTCGACCGGAATCTACGCCTTGAACGATCTACTGTTGCAGTGTCCCAATCAGTAAGTCGTCGCTTTAAAGGCTCATTCAGATAACAATAAGAGTTAATCCAAGGATAAGATTATGAAAAAATTGTCAAAAATCATGTGTGCTGTGATAGCTGCTTCAGGTTTCGCTGCTGCTCCATCAATTGCCGCAACGACATACGTAGGCGCAAAAGTTGGCATGGGTTGGCTAGATAGCGCTTGTGTCGACAACATTGATTGTGAAGATGATTCAGTGGCGGGCGGTATTTACGGTGGTTACAACTTTACCGATAACATTGCTCTAGAATTGAATGCAGATTACTTAGGTGATTATGACACCAGCTTTAACAACAACGGAGCGACTCAAAGATACAGCGATTCTATCGTAGCCATTTCTTTAAGCCCAATGTATCGACTAGCGATTAAACAAGAGTTTGATATCTTCTTTAAAGCAGGTCCTGCTTACATCATGCACGATGACGAAGACGACGTTGTTTTAGCCTTAGGTATCGGTGCCGAGAAACAGCTTTCAGACGATTGGGCGCTGAGAGTGGAGTACCAATACTTCGATGATTTTGACGATAAGATCATCCAAGACCTAAACTCCAACCTTGTCACAGTAGGTCTTAGCTACAATTTCGGCACGGGTAATACAACCGCATCAGCGGCTGCAGCTTCTGCGGCGGCTGTAACTCAAGCACCTTCTGAACCAATCACAGAGCCAGAAGCTGTGGTCGTTGAAGAGGAAGCGGAGGTAGTGGTTACCAAAGCGCAAACTGAGAGTTTCTCTCAAGGTACATTTGCGACTAACAGCACAGAACTTTCAGACGAAGGTAAAGCCGCTATACAGCCAATTGTGGAAGTCTTACAAACATACCCTCAGTCTACCGTTAACATTGTTGGTCACACAGATTCAACAGGTGCAGCTGAGTACAACATGATGATCTCTAAGAAACGTGCGGCAGCAGTAGCAGCATACATCGAAGAGCAAGGTATCGAAGCTGAGCGTATCACTGCTACTGGCGAAGGTGAAGAGAACCCAGTTGCATCAAATGATACAGCTGAAGGTCGTGCTCAAAACCGTCGTGTTGACGCAACGATCCCTGGTTTCGAATACCAAGAAGAAGTACAAGTTGAAGAAGTTATCGTAGAAACTGCTGAATAACAGCACTCTACCTTAGCCGAAATAATAAGGGCGGAGCACTCAAAGTGCTCCGCCCTTTTCTGTATCTGTCTTTACTAATAAGCCGTAAGCCGAAAAGTACCGGCCCCAAGCTAGGCTGTACAAACCGAAAACTAAACGATTTCCCAGCTGTGAGTCATTTCTACGCCAGCACCTAACATTAGACATACTGAACAGTATTTTTCTAACGAATCAGCACATACTTTAGCCACTAACTCAGGATCTAGGTTGTCACCAGACACTTCAAAGTGAATGTTAATCACAGTAAAGATTTTTGGTGCTGTTTCACGACGTGTCGTTTCAAGTTTTGCATTACAGCCTGTGATGTTCTGGCCTGCAGATTTCAAACCATCGACGACATCAACAGAGCTACAACCACCAGCGGCCATAAGGACCATTTCCATTGGGCTTGGCGCGGTTGCACCACCACTGCCATCCATTACTACAGAGTGGCCAGATTGAGATTGACCCAGGAATTTAAAGCCTTCGACCCATTTAACTTCTGCTTGCATGTTGTTCCTTAGATGTACGATAACCGCCATCGCTGTCTATTATTGGATATCAATACTGACACCCTACTACTGGCGGCATTTATGAGCAAGATTTTCTCGGCGACATATTTTTTTGTGAATGATGCAATTTTTTCCATCTAAAACCTGTCTCTATTCGTACATTCAAAATCGAATGAGAAGAACGTCAAGATGAGGTATCTATGAATAAATTATCTAAAATATTGGTATCACTCGTGGTTGCGCTACCACTGATTTCGCTGTTTGTAAGCCAGACTGGCACTGCCAATACAATGGATAAAACGGCTAATTCAGGTAAAAGTGAAATCGCGACACTGGCTGGTGGTTGTTTTTGGTGTACAGAATCCGACCTAGAAAAGCTGACAGGCGTCACCGACGTTATCTCTGGGTATTCTGGCGGTGAACTAGAAAACCCAACCTACAAACAAGTATCCTCAGGCAAGTCGGGTCACATCGAAGTGATAAACGTGACTTACAACCCTGATGTTGTTAGCTATGAACAGGTTCTTGACCAATTCTTCAGACACATCGACCCAACCGATGACAAAGGTTCTTTTGTAGACCGAGGCCGTCATTATCGACCAGCTATTTTCTATCATAACCAAGCACAAAAAGATGTTGCTCAGAACTTCATGATGGAAATCGACAAAGCTAATATCTTTGGTGAACCACTAAAAACAGAACTGATTGAATTTGAAAAATTCTGGCCAGCGGAAGACTATCACCAAGACTATTACAAGAAGAGTAAAGTTCGTTATAACTACTACCGCTATGCTTCTGGCCGCGATCAGTACCTAGATAAAATCTTCGGTGATGATAGAAAGGACAACCCTAAAACACTACGTCAGATCATCGACAGTAAGAATGCGACAGCGAATGCTAAAACCTACGTTAAACCTTCTGATGTAGAGATCAAAGCGAAGCTTACAGCACTTCAATACGATGTAACGCAAGAAGACGCTACTGAGCGCCCATTTGACAACAAATACTGGGATAACAAAGAGGAAGGTATTTATGTTGATATCGTTACCGGTGAGCCTTTGTTCTCATCAAAAGACAAATACAAATCAGGTACGGGTTGGCCGAGCTTCACCCAACCAATCAGCGAAGCTTATGTCGTTACAACTACTGACTACAAGCTGCTTTACCCAAGAACAGAGGTCCGAAGTAAGTTTGGCGATTCCCACCTAGGGCATGTATTCAAAGATGGTCCAAAACCAACTGGGTTACGTTACTGCATGAACTCAGCCGCAATGCGCTTTATCCCTGCGGATAAATTAGCAGAAGAAGGCTATGAGGAATACGTTGAGATGTTTGAGGGATAGGCATTCAGCAATTAACGATCAGCCTATGACAACAAAGCCAGCATATCGCTGGCTTTGTTTTTATTTACAGAGCTTTATTTATCAGCCCATGGACCTAATTAACCCGTTAACACCGTGTCTTCAGGGTATTTCAACAAGGAAGGTTCTGGGCGAGCTAGCATATAAGCCAAGGTCAGGGGGCCGATACGTCCAATCACCATAACCACAATCATGATGTATTTACCTGGCTCAGTCAGGTTTGCGGTTAAGCCAGCTGTTAAACCAACCGTTGCAAAGGCAGAAATCACCTCAAACATGACTCGATCAAACGCTGCCTTTTCAGTAAGCATTAACAAAAACATCGCGGTGGTTAATAACGCCCCACTTACCACAATAATGGCCAATGACTTTGTTACCGCTTGCCAAGTCACAGTGCGCTTAAACATCACCACGTGCTTTTTCTGACGGAGGAAGGTCCACGTTGCGACAAAGGCTACTGCAAAGGTCGAAACCTTAATACCACCACCTGTTGAGGTAGAACCTGCACCAATCAACATCAGTACAATCATTACCAGCAACGCAGGCTGTGTGTACTGAGACAAATCCACACTATTAAAGCCAGCAGTACGAGCACTTGCCGACTGAAAAAATGCGGCTAGCCACTGTCCTTGAGTCGATAACCCTTCCATGGTTGCTGAGTTATTTCTTTCTAGCAGCCAGAACAATACCGTACCTACCAACAATAGAGTCGGAGTGGCGGTTAGCATAATCTTGGTGTGTAAATGAAGATGTCGAAAACCTTTACGCCAGTTACTCGATAGGTCGCCGACGACTGTGAAGCCTAGCCCACCGAAAATAAACAAGCCAGCTAAGGTGAAGATCACCAGCGGATCATCAACAAAACTCATCATACTGTCTGAAAACAGTGCAAAACCTGCGTTATTGAATGCAGATATCGCATGAAACAGTGCATAAAAACTGCCCGTTGACCATCCCATCTCAGGTACCCAGCGGAAGCAGAGCAATACAAAACCGATAAATTCAGCCACTAATGCAAAGATGATGATCTTCTTAACCAATTTACGAAGGTTAATCTTACGATCTTGGCCAAGCGCTTCTTTCGCGAGTGCTTGTTGTTTAAGGCTTAACCTAACACCGAACATGTAAAGCAGTACCGCAGATAGAGTCATCTGCCCTAACCCGCCGACTTGCATCAAGAACATCAGTAAGATTTTACCCGCCAAGGTGAAATGCTCACCGGTATCGACAACACCTAATCCTGTCACACTGATCGCCGAGGTTGCTGTAAACAGTGCATCCGTAAAACTTAGGCCTGTCACAGAAAATACAGGCATCGTCAACAATATTGCAGAGGGGATAAGTACGCCTAAGAAGCTCGTAAGGATAATCTTAGGTTCAGAGCCTTTACGTGGCTTTTTATCACTCTTAAGCGTGTAGAAAGTACCTTTTCGTTTTAACGAATTCATACTGTTACCTTATTGCCAATTACCAATTGCGTAGCTTTCTAGATAAGGTCTCTTTCGGCCCAGCGATGATCACCACATCCCCAATTTCTAAACTCACATCCAATTCTGGTGCTTTAGTGAGGTTCGGCCCTCGCTTGAAGCCAAGTACCTCAACACCATTTTCTTTACACAGCTTAAGATCGCCAAGTTTCTTACCCAACAGTTTAGAACCAATAACAATCTCCGTCATCGCTAAGCCACTGCCAAGGTCGATAAATTCGAGAACGCGTCTGTCCAGCATCTTACGAGCAACACGAATACCCATATCGCGCTCGGGCATGATGATATGGTCAGCACCAATCTTAGAGAGGATCTTGCCGTGGAACTTATCATTCGCCTTAACCCAGACTGCTTTTGCTCCAGATTCTTTCACCACCAAAGTCGTTAGAATGCTTGAGTTAACGTCAGAGCCTATCGATACCATCACCATATCGTAATCATCGAGTCTTAACTCTTTCACCGTCTCTTCGCTCGTGCAGTTCGCAACAATCGCTTGTGAAACAAAAGCCGCTGCTTCTTTCACTCGCTCTTCATCAATATCGACGGCCAGTACCTGTGCCCCTGAACTTTGTAGCTCTTTGCAAACAGACAGACCAAATCGCCCTAAACCGATAACTGCATATTGTTTGTCGCTCATTTGAAATCCTGTTTAGAAATTTTAATTACACGGGATAGCCAAACCTACATTAGTTTCTATCTCAAAAAAAGTTAGTTCTGCAAGAATAAGGTTATACTATTGTCATAATCGCTTGATTTATAAAGGTAGAGAACAACTCGAGTTTCTGCTAATTTCCAATTCATAATTTCTGCGGCAGCACACACAATGAATGAATTCATAACCCAAGTACAAACCTACATCAACCAGAGCCATAGTGATTGGGCAAACAGCGTCCTATTCATCACTATGGCGAGTTTTCTCGCTTGGGTAGCTTGGCGAATTATCCATAATCGCTTAGAAATTCTGGTTCAGAAAACCCCATTCCACTGGGACGATCTACTGCTAGAAGCACTAAAAACCCCTGTCAGCACGTTACTTTGGTGTTGGCCTGCTACAGTATCTGTCGGGCTCATCCTTCAAGACCAGTTTGGCAATGAAATCAACTGGTTAAAAACACTTAAGCACATATTAATTATCTGTACCTTCGTTTGGTTTACCTTACGAATGATCACTAACACAGAAGCCTATGTCTTAGAGCAAAAAAACAGAGACGAAACCACAGTACAGGCAATTGCGAAAGTCGCTCGCCTGTTCTTTATGGTGATGGGCGGCCTAACCATTATGCAGGCATTTGGGCTCAGTCTTTCCGGCTTACTCACCTTTGGTGGTGTTGGTGGTTTAATTGTCGGTTTAGCTGCAAAAGATCTACTGTCGAATTTCTTCGGTGGCATGATGATTTACTTCGACCGCCCTTTTAAAGTCGGTGATTGGATACGTTCTCCCGATCGTCAAATCGAAGGCACTGTCGAACGCATTGGTTGGCGCATGACGATCATCCGCACTTTTGATAAGCGTCCTTTGTACGTGCCAAATTCGGTGTTCAGTAGTATTGTGGTAGAGAATCCATCGAGAATGTTGAATCGTAGAATCAATGAAACCTTTGGTCTTCGTTATCAAGATGCAGACAAATTGGCGCTCATTGTTGATGATGTAAGAACCATGCTCGAGACCCACCCTGATATTGATGCCAAACAGACGTTGATCGTTAACTTTGACAAATTTGGGCCATCAACGCTCAACTTCTTTATCTATACCTTCACAAAAACAGTCAACTGGATCAGGTACCACAAAGTGAAGCAAGACGTTCTGTTACAGGTTCTGGCGATTATTCATAAACACAATGCAGACATCGCGTTCCCAACACAGACACTCAAGATTGACCCTCAAGACTTTTCTAATGTTCAAGATCATAACAGCGTTCAAAGCCTAGGTGATAATCAGAATATTAGCGATCCCAAAGACATGTTGAACTCCCCTACGGAAGGTCATCGATAGTCATATCCTTCTTGGTTATCGATAAGTAATAAGCGTGAAGCGTGGTAATATGCTGGCAGTATTCTAATGCACCTAATTACCACGCTATGATTTTACCTGTCATTCTAGCCGGCGGCTCCGGAAGTCGTCTCTGGCCACTGTCTCGCGAGCTTTACCCTAAGCAATTTCTCAATATTGCCGGCGACCAGTCAATGCTTCAGCACACACTTCAACGCCTGCAAGGCCTTGAAGAGCACTTGATGGATAGTAAATGCGATGCCCCATTCATTATCTGTAATGAAGAGCATCGCTTTATTGCCGCTGAACAAGCTCGATCAGCTAACATTCAACATAGTGGTATTCTGCTAGAGCCAGTCGGTAGAAATACAGCCCCAGCCATTGCGCTTGCCGCCCTAAAGGCTTTAAGTAAACCACCGCTTAATGAACAAAGCGCATCCGACCCTATCTTGTTAGTGCTGGCTGCTGATCATCACATCGCGAAAACCTCTGAATTCCAACAAGCGATTAGTCGTGGTGTTGATTATGCAAAACAAGGCAAGCTGGTGACATTCGGTATAACACCTAGCTCCCCAGAGACTGGCTATGGCTATATCAAGCAGGGAGAGCCTCTTTCCTCCAGTGCTCAAACTGATACTAATGGAACAGAGCAGCCAATCAATCACGCCTTCGCCATAGAATGCTTTGTAGAAAAGCCAGACACAGCAACAGCAGAAGAGTACATCCGCTCAGGACAATACTTATGGAACAGTGGCATGTTCATGTTTAAGGCATCACGCTATGTTGAAGAACTCGCCGAACACCACCCTGAGATAGTAGCGGCTTGTAAACTCGCTCTTGCAACGCAAAATACCGACCTCGACTTTATCCGTATAGACGCTGAAGCATTCAAAAGCAGTCCAAGTGATTCAATCGATTACGCCGTGATGGAAAAGACCTCGCACGCCGCGGTGATCCCGATGGATGTCGGCTGGAACGATATTGGCTCATGGTCCGCGATCTGGGATGTAAGCGAAAAAGATCAGCACAATAACGTCATTGAAGGTGATGTGTTAACCGTCGACTCTCAACACAACTACATCCATGCTGAAAATAAGCTGGTTGCGACGGTAGGTGTCGACAACCTGATTATTGTCGAAACCAAAGACGCTATATTGGTTGCAAATAAAGACAGGGTTCAGGGTGTTAAATCGATTGTCAGTCAACTAAATCAAGCGGGTCGCACAGAACATGTGCATCATCGTGAGGTGTTTAGACCTTGGGGTAAATACGATGTTATCGACCTAGGCAAGCGCGACAAAGTTAAACGTATCACCGTTAAACCCGGTCACAAGTTGTCGTTACAAATGCACCACCATAGAGCGGAACATTGGGTAGTCGTGGCGGGTACTGCGAAAGTGACCAACAATGAGAAAACCTATCTGGTTGAAGAAGATCAATCCACTTACATCCCTTTAGGTCATATTCACAGCCTAGAGAACCCAGGGGATCTCCCACTCGAGATGATTGAAGTACAAACAGGCAGTCATTTAAGTGAAGGCGACATCATTCGATATCAAGACAGTTATGGGCGAGACGTGCGCAAGCAACAAGTCCACTCATCAAAGCACAACCAAACGAAATAAAGCAGCGACAAATCGATGAAACCAACATTAGACCTAAACTGCTTTAAGAACAACGATATCCGCGGCGTCATTGGTAAACAAATCAATGAGCCACTCGCCTACCTGCTCGGTAAGGCATTTGGCGAATACGTCCTATCCGCTAAGCCTGAAACCTCACTCGATGGTTTGGCGCAGGTAGTGATTGGTCGTGATAACCGCAAAACCTCCCTGTCATTACAAGAAGCCATGACCAAAGGCTTAATCGAGTCAGGGATTACCGTCATTGATCTAGGTATGACTGGCACTGAAGAGGTCTACTTTGCGACTCGTTACCTAAAAGCGATTGGCGGAATACAAATCACAGCCAGCCACAACCCAATCAATTACAACGGCATGAAAATGGTCGGTGTAGACGCTAGCCCTATCAGTAAAAACAGTGGTTTAGATGAAATCAAACGACGCATTGAAGAACTTAATCAAGAGCTGAACTGCAATTTACCGTTCGTTCATGCACAACCAAGTAACTCTAGTAGATCGAACAGTATTCTTGCTCCGTACGTCGAGCACCTACTCTCGTACATAACCCCATCAAAGCTGTCACCGATGAAGATTGTGGTTAATGCTGGGAACGGTGTTGCAGGACATATCATTGATGCTTTAGATAATAAATTTAACGAACTCGGTGTCCCTATCACCTTCATCAAAGTTCATCATAACCCTGATGGAAACTTCCCAAATGGTATTCCAAACCCTTTGATTAGAGAGAACCAAGCAGCCACTCGAGATGCCGTTTTAGAGCATTCTGCCAACCTTGGAATTGCTTGGGATGGAGACTTCGACCGATGCTTTTTCTTTGATGAGCAAGGCGATTACATCGAGGGTTATTACATTGTAGGGTTGCTTGCTGAAGCATTCTTGGTCAAACAGCCTAACACGACTGTATTGCACGATATGCGCATGACCTGGAACACAATTGAAATCGCAAAAACGCATGGTGGAAAAGCGATTGGAATTAAAGCAGGACACGCACTGATCAAAGAGAAGATGCGTAAAACGAATGCCGTCTATGGGGGCGAAATGAGTGCACACCATTATTTTCGTGATTTTGGATATTGCGATTCAGGCATGATTCCTTGGCTATTGGTTATCGAGCTGATGTCGAAAACTCAACAATCTCTTCACCAATTAACGAGTACTAGTATAGATAGATTCCCCTCTTCCGGGGAGATCAATCGAAGAGTCTCAGACCCAGAGCAGGTCATGGCTTGCGTGTTATCGCACTACCAAAATAATGCCGTTGAGATCGATCACACAGACGGAATCAGCATGAATATGGGCTCATGGCGCTTCAACTTAAGAAAGTCCAATACCGAGCCATTAATACGCCTTAACGTTGAAACCAAACAAGATAAAGCTTTACTGTCACTTAAAGTCGACGAGTTACTGTCTTTTCTCATTTAAGAATACAGACACTTCCAGTTTTCAACTAAGATCCACAAAAAAGCCCTTATTAGCTGTTGCTAACTAAGGGCTTTGAATTTTCAGTAGCTTAATCGCTGACTGTAATTAGTCTATTTGTTACGACGAGCTTCAACAGCGTCTGCCAGCTGGCGAAGTACTGTTTCAGTGTCTTCCCAACCAATACACGCATCAGTAACAGATTGGCCGTACGTTGCAGCTTTGCCCTCAACCAGGTCTTGGCGACCTTCAACAAGATGAGATTCAATCATCACACCAAAGATAGCTTTGTCGCCACCAGAAATTTGTGCGCTTACGTCATCAGATACGTTCATTTGACGCTTAAACTGCTTAGAGCTGTTTGCGTGGCTGAAATCGATCATCACTTTTTGTGGAAGACCAGAAGCTGCTAGCTCTTCTTTAATCTTACCAACGTGTTCTGCGCTGTAATTTGGCTCTTTGCCACCACGTAGGATGATATGACAATCAGGGTTACCTGCTGTTTCAACGATAGCTGAGTGACCGTACTTAGTTACTGATAAGAAGTGGTGAGAAGCGCTAGCAGAGCGAATAGCATCTGTTGCAATCTTGATGTTGCCATCAGTACCATTCTTAAATCCAACTGGGCAAGATAGGCCAGAAGCCAGTTCGCGGTGAACTTGAGATTCTGTAGTACGTGCGCCGATTGCACCCCAGCTGATTAGGTCAGCAACGTATTGAGGCGTGATCATGTCTAGGAATTCGCTTGCCGTTGGCATGCCCATGTCAGTTAGGTCCAGCAGTAGCTTACGTCCTAGACGAAGGCCATCATTTAGCTTGAACGTATCGTTCATGTACGGGTCATTTATTAGACCTTTCCAACCAACAGTTGTACGTGGTTTTTCAAAGTAAACACGCATTACGATTTCAAGGTTATCACCAAGTTCGTCGCGCAACACTTTCAAACGTTTACCGTACTCAAGAGCAGCTTCTGTGTCATGAATAGAACATGGGCCGACAATAACAAGCAAGCGATCATCGCTCTCTTCTAAAATATTGTGGATCGCTTTGCGGCTTTCAAAGGTTGTAGAAGAAGCAACTTCTGTCGCTGGAAACTTTTCTAAAACAGCAACAGGGGGTAATAACTCTTTTACTTTGTTAATTCTTACATCATCAGTCTGGAACATTGCTTACTTCTTCCTTTTTTCTATCCTTGAGCTGAATGTACGTTGTCTCACGTCACTTTCTATCAGCACTAATCTTCTTGTTCCCTGTAACTTAACTAGTAAAAACTCTAGTTTCAATCACTAATTAAAAATAAACGCAATTTTTTTTGTGTTTTATATTTAAAACACCCTGTATACCATTATTTACACGCTATCGATTGCGTATTTTATAGCAAGGTAAGAAGAGCCATTCTTCAAGCTACATCATGCATGTAAAATTGTGTCGAACTCAAAAACAAAAAAGCTCACGTGATCAGCGTGAGCTTTTATTTAATTACATTCTTTTCAATGGCTTGACGACACTATCAAGCCCTTCAATTTTCAGAGCAAGGCACAGTTTCAATAAATCGCCGAGTTCACCAGACGGGAATCCCTTTTTATCAAACCACAGCAAATATTCTTCAGGTAAGTCAATCAGTGTACGACCCGCGTACTTTCCAAATGGCATCTGCATTCGAGCCAACTTAATCAGGTTCTCTTTCTCTAGCATTATTCGGTCTTTACTATGCGTCATCTATGTTGTGTAGAGTATCACCTAAACGTTCAACCCAATAGTTGATCGCGTCTTTGGCATCATCCAGCGAATCAATCATGGTTGAAAAATCTTTGTTACCCGCTTCACGGTCGATGGCTGCAAACAGTGGTGTGCCCTCTTGAGCATCACTGACCAATAACTCTACACTCGCACTCCCAACATTGGTGTGCTCACCAGTCGTGACCTTAGATATGGTTGACATCGCAAGACCAAACGGCAGAACGCTGCTCGTTACAGCTAAGAGCGGATTGGGCGTTTCAACGTTACTCAGAGCGATACTCAAGCGGAGCGTTTTTCCTGTCGGTTCATCGACGATCGTTTTATGAGGCGATATTTTATCTTCCAAGCGCGCAACCATGTGCTCAGTGAGTTCCTGAATCTCTTCCTGATCCAACGAACCTTCTTCTGCTAAAACAAAAATTTGGTCGATCACTACAGAGTCGTAATCATCTAACTTGGATTTCAAACGCTGTGAGTCACGTAGCCCAACCCTTGCCCAAACCTAGTCGACGCCTCCGTCAGGCCCAGCCTGAAAATCTTCGTAGCTGGTAAATTTAGTAGCGGTTCTAATTGGGCCGCCTGCACAACCAAACAAGAAAATGCTGGTTGCAACAAGCAAAAGGACTTTTAAAGAGTTCATACCGCACTTAGCTAAAATTAAGGAATCTAACTAAGTATGCCATACCCTATGTGAAAAGGTTGTAGAAAAAGGGGGGTAAAAATCAGAGCTAACTCTAAAATTAATCATGTTGAACAGTGTGTGCGTACTCTACAATTACCTGATTTCCTTCGATATAAGCATTTTGGATCTCACCATCAACACTCATTCTACTTTTCAGGTAGACCACTTTAGGCCCAGACTCATTGCCCTCTTTCAGCGAGGGGAATACATTCCTTGGTTCCAAATGAAGTAAACGACAAAAATGACTAATGAAAGACATGGTTAATGGCGTCTCCCCTCTTAGCACTCTTGAGAAATCAAGCTGGTTCATGCCTAGCTTTTTTGAAAACTCCATCTGCGTAATTCGCATTCTCGATTTTTGTGACATCCACGTTTGATACAACGCGTCTCTGTCTAGTTCTGTGAATTCCATACCGGCTCCTTTATATAATTCATACCAATCAATTGTCCGGTTTTTCATACATGGCGTGTCAGGGTTCGGTTAGTGGAAACCAAAGGTTTGGTTTTGATATGGGGATAACCTTGTTTAATCTGTACAGAGCTATCAGAGCAAATAATGATCCGCCAACAAAGCAACAAACAAGATCATGAGATGATAGATGGAGAACTTAAAGGTCTTCATCGCCATATTGGGCTCATCACGATATTTAAGTAGCCAAGCGTGATAAACAAACCCGCCGTTGAGCACCAATGAAGCGCTCAGATATATCCAGCTGCTCATGCCAACCAATACAGGCAATATACACACGATGCTAAGCAAAAAGGTATACAGAAAAATAGACGTCTTGGTGTATTCGATTCCGTGAGTCACAGGTAACATGGGGATGTTCACTTTGGCATACTCATCACGACGATGAATTGCCAACGCCCAGAAATGAGGAGGTGTCCAAATAAAGATGATCATCACCAACAACCAAGCATTTGAATGCAGTTCATTGGTAACCGCCGTCCAGCCCAGTAGCGGAGGCATTGCACCAGCGATCCCTGCTATCACAATGTTTTGCGGCGTTGCTCGCTTCAAGTACATGGTATAGATGACCGCATAGCCCAATAAACTTGCAAAGGTTAGCCAAGCGGTGAGTTGATTGACCCACACCACTAACGTAGCGAACCCAAATAAGCCGATACCTGCTGCAAAGCTAAACACACGCACACTACTCAGCTCACCGGATGGTAAAGGGCGTCGATTTGTTCGAGTCATCTGGCCGTCGATCTTTTTATCGATCAAATGGTTAAACGCAGCCGCTGAACCTGCCATTAACCCTATCCCAATCATTCCGAACAAAGTTTGTTGCAAAGGCAATCCATTCGGCACGGCCAAACACATCCCAACCAATGCTGTCAGCAACATCAAAGCCACCACTTTAGGCTTAGTCAGCGTTAAATAAACTTTCCAAGTGGCTTTGTTTTTTTCAGCCTTTTCGTTACTTAAAGTTATGTCATTATTGGCTGTTATCTTATGAGTTAAGGCTGCGTCTTGAGCCACCACTTCATACTGTGTCGACGTTCTACTGACCATGATTACCTCCTTGTAATACACTGTTCTTCACCAAGCTCTCACTCGGTTTGCGTTGCCACACCACAAAATTGGTTACAACCATGCTGATGAGCAACATTGCTGCGACTAGGTTATGCAAAACCGCAACTGAGATTGGCAGGTGAAACCATACATTACTGATCCCAAGGCTGATTTGAGTAAACAATACCAATGCGACAATCACGCTCAGCTTTTGGTGAGGCACTTGGCCAAATTTCCATAGCTGGTACACGATCATCAGCACCATTAACGTCGCCACAATAGCCCCGAACCGGTGCATGACATGGATGGTAAGCCTTGCGGGATATTCCAACACACCAAACTCATAGTTATCGTGTCCATGTTGAGCAAAATCGAACGCATTTTTGAAGTCGAGGAAGCTCATCCAGTTACCTTCACAAATCGGTAATTGAGTACACACCAAAGCGGCATAGTTTGACGATGTCCAGCCACCGAGCAGTATCTGCCCGATTACAATGAGTAATCCGAATAGTGCCGAGACTTTAAGTGGTGAAGAATAGGTAGCCTCACCAAAACGGCTTTGGAACTGAGACAAACGACAGTAGAGCAGACACAACAGTGACAGCAACGTGAAGCCCCCCATCAAATGCGCCATAACCACAACGGGCATCAACTTGAGAGTCACCGTCCACATTCCAAGAAAAGCCTGAAATATCACGGTTGCAGAGATAAGTAACGGAAGACCAGCAGCTGTTATATTCTTTTTAATACACCAAGCAACAACGACAAAGATAAGCAGCCCTAATGTTCCTGCAAAGTAGCGATGGATCATCTCTATCCAAGCTTTGTCTGCTTCGAGAGCTCGTTCTGGAAATTGTAGATTGGCTTGATTAACGGCTTGGGTATTCGAGGGAACGGTGATCTTTCCATAGCACCCAGGCCAGTCAGGACAGCCGAGGCCAGCATCAGACAAACGTGTATAAGCGCCGAGAACAATCACGGTAAGGGTTAACATGATAGTTAATCTCATCACGAGCATCAGTAAATCAGGGGCTTTATTCTGCATCACTTATCTCCCTATACTTATTTCCTTTCGCTGGTAACACTCAGCATTAACGCAATCTGCTAAAGCTTATAAACTACCCAACTCGTGATAGCTTAAGTAGCTTTCTTAAATCATGAATCATGCCTTTGGATTGCCCGACTAGCTGCGACGGTTCCGAAACGCTTTTGTACTCCATAACCAACTGTCCTAGCGGGTCAATAATGACAATGGAAGCCGGCGAAAACTCGGTGCTTAACTGATCACCACCAGCTAACAAAGATAAATCAGGCTTGTTGAGCGAACCCGACAACGAGTTACCTTCTGAGACGAAAACAACGGCGGTCACTCGCTCTTTGTTTTTCCCTAACGCTAAGTAGCTTTGATTCAAATAATGAAGCTGTTGTTCACACAAGCTTTCGCACTCCATCGGTGCGATATACCCCACAACCCAACCCTCTCCTGCCATGGGTACCGTTACGCCAAAATCCGCTAGTGTAATTCTTGGTTCTACCAATTCGCCTGAGTTAGTGACACCTGACGTATACCAATTCTGATCCAACACAGTTTTGGCGATAATGGCTGGCAAAGCGAAAATTAAAACGAGTCCGATTAATACCAAGCGTCCTTTAGTACGACGGCTTCTGAGCTCAGCCATGTTTGCCTCGGTAATTTCCCTGTTCACTTGTGCTTGAGATTTATCCATCCTTATTCCTCGTGATAGGTGTTGCTTTTAGGTACCGATAGCCAATCAACAACATCAAAAACAAAAGTACCGCAGCCATAACAAACCATTGAAATGAGTAACCAAAATGCTTCTCAGACCTCATCGCCGTTGGACGCCATAACATTTCATAGGGCCATGAATCTAAACTCTGAGGTTGGAAGACAAAGGGCAGCACTTCTTGTCCTGTATACTGTGATAACGCTGCTATGTTTAGGTTTTGGATTCTATTCGGTGTCGTATTTTCTAAACCCAACTCATGACTTAAAGGATTAATTGAGCGTGTATACAAGCGCCCTGACATTTTGGTTGGTACAGTGATACTTCCTAATTGCGGTAGTTCTCTTCTGTCATTACTTGCCGGAACAAACCCAAGATCGATCAATAACTGCTTTTCGTGTAAAAGCTGGTTGCCTTGCTCTTTAGATTGAACCTCACCCAACATGTAAATCACATACCCCACCGTTCCTTGGTTAATCTGATTGTCTAACAAGACCACCAAACCACTTGGTGTTTCCAATTCAACATCAACCTTCAAACCATTTAAAAACTGCTGTTCAGATGTACCTTGGGCTTGTGTACGCGAGCCCTTCCATTCAGAGATAACCGTGTCCAATGACCTAAACGATTGCTGCGCTCTTTCTGATAGTTGCTGTTCATAACGTAATTTCTCGTTACCACGATCGAGTTGCCATAAACCTAACTTGATTAAAGCGCCGACTGAAACCACAGTTAAAACAACCGCTATCCAAAAACCTTTACTGCGGAACTTGTGTTCATCATCAATCAATCGGTTTGGAGTTATCACTATGGCGTCATCTACCTTTGTTCTGTTATTTAAAGTCGTATTGGTCGCTTTGCTGTTTTTTATCGCTTTCAATTTGATGAAAGGTCTAATCCAAATCGCCTCAGGTAAACACAATGGAAAAAGACTCAGTTACTTCTTGGGTCGTCGTGTCATGTGGTCAGCCGTTGTCGTGCTACTTTTATTACTTGCTTTGGGATCAGGAGTGATAACTCCTAACCCTCGCCCCTATTAATCCCCGATAGGCTCAGCAGTTAAAGCACATAGACAAATACAAACAGGCCTAACCAAACCACATCAACAAAGTGCCAATACCAACTGCCCGCTTGGAACGCAAAGTGGTCTTTCGGAGTGAAGTGGTCTTTCGCAACCCTTGCCAGCAACACAATCAAAAAGATCGTCCCTAAACAGACATGTAAGCCATGAAACCCAGTCAGCAAAAAGAAGGTATTACCGTAGATGCCAGACTGAAGTGTCAGCCCCATCTCTTGATAAGCGTGAAGATACTCTTCAACTTGGAAGAACAGGAAGAAGCCAGCCAGAACAATGGTTATCTCCAACCACACGATCAAAGCCATACGCTTATTTTGCTCAAGACTGATATGTGCCATGTGCAGCGTCACAGAGGAAAGCAGCAGAATAATGGTGTTCTTAAGCGGGATACCTTGCCAAGGCATGGCTTGTGTCGTTACGCCATCAGGGGTCGTCGTTAGTGGCCAAATTGATTGGAACATCGGCCACAATACTTCATGGGTCATTTCATTATTGCCCGCACCACCAATCCAAGGCACAGAAATCATTCGAGCATAGAAAAGCGCGCCAAAGAAAGCGCCAAAGAACATGATTTCGGAAAAGATGAACCAACTCATTCCTTGTCTAAAAGAACGAGAAATCTGCTCAGAATAGAGACCACTCAATGATTCTGTGATCACATTGCTAAACCAACCTGCGAGCATGTAAAGCAGCACAGCAAACCCGACTAACAACACCGCTTTGCCAAACACACCACCTGCGGCGTCGGTACCCATGTTTTGCACCGTCAAGCCAGCGCCAACCGCGACCAAAAACAGTGCTACAGCACCCACCAATGGCCAGTGGCTTTGATGTGGAACGAAATAAACTTCCTTTTTAGAACTCATCGCTCAACTCCTTATGTTGATACTGGTTCTGTAAATTCCTAGTTACTTGCGAGTACGTTAGGCTCAGATTTATTGGCCGCAGCACCCACCTCATTCGTGATATTGAATAATGTGTAAGAGAGCGTCAGCGTATGTATCGATTCTGGAATATCTGGCTCAATGTAAAATATCAAACCCATTTCTGCGCTCTTGTGCCCGTCCAATGGCTGCTGATTAAAGCAAAAGCATTCCATCTTATTGAAGTAGGTTGCCCCCATACCTGGAGAAACCGACGGTACGGCTTGGCCAACCAATGAGGCTCCAGAAAGGTTTTTGGCAATGTAGTTAGTTTGAACCGCCTCACCAGGATGAACCTCTAACACTCGAACTTCAGGCGAAAACTGCCATGGCATATCTGGCTTGATGTGGGACATGAATTCGACTCGAACCGTACGAGAGTAGTCTGGCTGCATTCCCTGAGGTTGCACCGCTGAAACAGTATTAGTTTTGCCATTGATGCCTAAGGCCTCACACATGACATCGTAGAGCGGCACCAAAGCGAAACCGAAGCAAAACATCGCAACCACGCTCAACACCAAGTAGCCCGTCAGCTTTTTGGTCGATCGCTTATTAGACAGGCGCTTAGGTTGTTTTTTATCTTGATTGGGATCGCTTTGCTTATCACTCATGGTTCTGCCCTCTAATCCACTTTCGGCGGATGGGTAAAGGTGTGGTGAGGCGCAGGGCTTGGTACTGTCCATTCAAGACCTTCAGCTCTATCCCAAGGCTTACTTGGCGCAGGCTCTCCGCCTCTTACGCACTTGATAGCCAGCCATAAGAAGATCAGCTGAGACAACCCAAAGGCAAAACCTCCAATCGACACCACTTGGTTAACATCAGCAAACTGAATGGCGTAATCTGGAATACGACGCGGCATGCCCGCTAGTCCTAAAAAGTGCATCGGGAAGAACAGTACATTGACTGAAATTACCGACGTCCAGAAATGCCACAGACTGAGCTTGTGGTCGTACATATGCCCTGTCCATTTCGGCAGCCAGTAATAGGCGGCGGCCATAATTGAGAACACAGCACCTGTCACCAGAACATAGTGGAAATGAGCTACAACAAAGTAGGTATCGTGGTATTGGAAATCAGCAGGCACGATAGCGAGCATCAATCCGGATAACCCACCTATCGTAAACAGAACAATGAAGGCAATCGCAAACAGCATTGGCGTCTCAAAGGTCAAAGCCCCGCGCCACATGGTCGCCACCCAGTTGAAGACTTTCACACCGGTCGGCACCGCAATCAGCATGGTGCAATACATGAAAAACAACTCGGCAAATACTGGCATACCCGTGGTGAACATGTGGTGCGCCCAAACCAAGAATGACAACAGTGCGATACTGCAGGTCGCGTACACCATCGAGTGGTAACCAAACAGACGCTTACCACTGAATGCAGGAATGATCGCCGAGACAATACCAAAAGACGGTAAGATCATGATGTACACTTCGGGGTGCCCAAAGAACCAGAATATGTGCTGGAACATCACCGGGTCCCCACCACCTGCGGCATCAAAGAAGCTCGTCCCAAAGTATTTGTCGGTCAGCACCATGGTCACCGCACCCGCGAGCACGGGCATCACGGCTATCAGCAAGAAAGCGGTAATTAACCAAGTCCATACGAACATCGGCAGCTTAAACCAAGTCATACCCGGCGCGCGCATGTTCACTATGGTTACGATCACGTTAATCGCCCCCATGATCGAACTGATCCCCATAATATGAACTGAGAATACGAATAGCGCGGTACTGTCTGGACCATAAGTTGTCGAGAGTGGCGCGTAGAAGGTCCAACCAAAACTTGGGCCGCCTCCCTCAGTAAACAAAGATCCGATCAAGATTAGAAAAGCAAAAGGCAGAATCCAGAAGCTGAGGTTGTTCATTCTCGGCAACGCCATATCTGGAGCACCGATCATCATCGGGATCATCCAGTTAGCCAAGCCCGTAAATGCTGGCATCACGGCACCGAATACCATGATCAAGCCGTGAACAGTGGTCATCTGATTAAAAAAATCTGGCTCAACAAGTTGCAACCCGGGTTGGAATAGCTCAGCACGGATCACCATTGCCATGGCACCACCCGTTAAGAACATCGCAAAGCTGAACCACAGATAAAGGGTACCGATGTCTTTATGATTGGTTGAGTAAAGCCAACGAGCCCAGCCTTTTGGTGCCGCATGTGAGTCGTGATCATCAACAGGCAAATCACTATTGCCCAAGGTTCCTTCCGCAGAATGGCTCAGAACTTGATCTTCTGCTGGAGCCGATTTCACCGGCTTATTGATTGGTGAACTCATAACTGCTCCTTAGCATCGTTTTGTGCTTGATCCGTTGAACCTTGCGTTCCATCCGTTGAGCCTTGCGTTTCGTCCATTGAACCTTGTTCGTCAGCTGCTTGGCCTCCGCCTTCTTGCTTGGCTTTATAAGCGTTCACATCTGAAGCCTGTACAATATCGCCCGTATCATTACCCCAAGCGTTTCGTTGGTAGGTCACTACCGCTGCGATCTCTTTCTCGGTTAACTGATTATCGAATGCTTGCATCGCCGTTCCGCCACGACCATAAACAATGGTGTCGATATGAACATCGACATCACCAAGGGCAATAGGACTTCCTTTGATGGCAGGGAATGCTCCGGGAATGCCCTCACCGTTTGCTTGGTGACAAACCGCACATCGAGTTTTGTAAACCTCTTCACCGATGGTATTCAACTCCGCCAAGGAAAGTGACGCACCTAATGCATCTTTTGCGGCTTGTTGTTCGGCTATCGCTAACTCTTTCTGCTCCGCTAGCCATGCGTCAAACTCATCTTCTTCCATGGCATGCACCACGATCGGCATGAAACCATGGGCACGACCACACAACTCTGCACACTGCCCTCGGTAAACACCAGGCTCATCTATCTTAGTCCAAGCCTCATTAATAAAGCCCGGAATGGTATCTTTCTTAACGGCGAATGCTGGCACCCACCATGAGTGAATCACATCATCGGAAGTCATCAAGAAACGGACTTTACGGTCAACAGGCAGTACCAGCGGCTTATCAACTTCTAGCAGGTAATGCGCGCCTTTCACTTCGAGGCCTTCAATCTCTTTGTCACTGGTCGCTAGAAGGCTGAAAAATTCGACGTCTTCACCAAAATAGCTGTAATGCCATTTCCATTGTGACCCGGTGATTTTAACGGTCAGATCTGATTGGGAGGTATCTTCCATCGCTATTAAGGTTTTGGTGGCGGGTATCGCCATAGCGATGAGAATGATGATAGGGATGATGGTCCAAAGAATTTCGACTTTCGTGCTTTCGTGAAAATGGGCAGCAACTGCGCCCTTCGATTTCCTGTGCCTCAAAATCGAATAAAACATCACACCAAAAACAACAAAGGCAATCGCACAACAGATGTAGAAGATCAGCATATGAAGTTCATACACCTTACCACTGATCTCAGTGACGCCTTGAGTCATGTTGTAATCACTGCTAGCGTGCACTAAAGGCGATACTAAAAGCACAACAAAACTCTTCAAAAGCCACGCTAGCCTAACCAGTAATCTTTTCAAAAGATCTCTCCTTGTCCTTCCTAATTGGATACTTGCGACCTAAATGTCGTTGCGAACTGGACAACATTCATTGTTATTCCGGCTACACATGAAAAGGCTGAATCTCAATCTACAACTCACATGGAACTAGCCTGTGAGCAGGCTACTGACCTCATATAAACCCAAGAACTAATACGGTTCAAAAGCGTTGGAGGTTTCCATGAAAGATTCAAAAACGGCGAATTTGTTAAATTTTGTTATATTTATGTAAAAGGCTAGTTAGTGATATCCAATTATTCAAGGTAAGTTTACTTACTAAACAGTCAATTATTTGAAGTGGCTTAATCTACGTGCCCTCTTGCCGTTGGAATTTATTTTATATCGAGTTTTACGATTGCTTTCATGGAAATGAGAATTAATATCACTTAAATTAAATCAACGGTAAGTCATACAGACATTAATAGGTTTAGTGATTATGCAAGATGCAATGAATTGGTTAGCGAGAGACCCAGATCCAAGAACTCGTGAAGAACTTCAACACCTCATCGATGAGGGAATGCACGACGAACTTGAAGACCGCTTTACTCAACGATTAGAGTTCGGAACGGCAGGACTTAGAGGCAAAGTTGGATGCGGCCCAAATCGAATGAACCGTTTAGTCATACAGGAAACAGCAACCGGGCTCGGCCACTACTTAATCGAACATGTCGCTAATGCGACCATTAGCGGTGTGGTCGTCGGTTATGACGGCCGTTTAGATTCAAAGCAGTTCGCGATTGATACCGCTTCCGTACTCACGGCTTTAGGCATTAAGGTTTATCTAACCTCGAACGTCGCGGCGACCCCTATCGTTGCCTTTGGTATTGAGCACTTCAACGCCGCAGCTGCCGTTGTGGTGACGGCCAGCCACAACCCACCGGAATACAATGGTTTCAAAGTGTACTGGGAGAATGGCGCTCAAATCATTCCTCCTCACGATGCGGGTATTGCCGCTGAAATCGATATCGCATCGACCAAGCCGCTCCCTTTAATGGGCCTAAGTGACGCTGAGACGCAAGGTAAGTTGGTGTGGTTAACTGAAGGCTATTATCAAACCTACCGCGCTGCGATAAATCAGAGCCCATACGTGAGTGACGAGATCGAATCGGCGAACACCACTATCACCTATACCGCAATGCATGGTGTCGGCGCACAAATGGCCGAGGATCTACTTCACGATTCTGGTTTCCATAAGGTATTCAGCGTCGCCGAGCAAAGAGAGCCCGATGGTAACTTCCCGACCGTCAACTTCCCGAATCCGGAAGAAAAAGGCGCGATGGATCTGGTGGTTAACTTAGCAAAAAGTGTCGATGCCGACATTGCTTGTGCCAACGATCCAGATGCAGACCGATTTGCGGTTGCAGTGAGAACAGATGATGGCTCATACAAAATGCTAACAGGTGACCAAGTCGGCGTGCTATTCGCGCATTACTTGTTATCAAAACCTCATACCAAAAACCAGTTAGTTGGTAACAGTATCGTATCTTCAACATTGCTTGAAAAAGTAGCTCAATCCCACGGGGCGACTTATTTCCAAACGCTGACAGGCTTTAAATGGTTAGCCAATATCGGCATGCAATTAGAAGACGAAAGCAATGAGTTCTTATTCGCCTATGAAGAAGCGCTAGGCTATACGATTGGTACTCAGGTTCGAGATAAGGATGGGCTGTCTGCCATCGTTGTTTTCGCTCAACTGGTTGAGGAGCTGAAATCTCAAGGCCGAACAGTTTGGGATCTTCTTGCTCAGATATCGTTGGAACATGGTGTCCACACCAACGCACAACGCAGTATCGCGCTTGACCCAGATTCACCATCGTTAGGTTCGAAGCTTAGGTCTGCACAACCTAAAGCAATCAATGGCGTCGCTATATCAGTGATTGAAGATCTGCAGTCGTCTTTACGCTTTGTTATTGGTGGTAATACTGAGGCGATTAACCTGCCCGCAAGTGACGTACTCATCTATCACCTCGAAGACGGCTCACGCATTATCGTAAGACCTTCCGGCACTGAGCCAAAAGTTAAGGTCTACTATGAGACGGTGACAAAATTTGAAGGGACAGAAACCTACGAAGACACTCGCCTGCGCGGTGAGAAGTACATGGACAAACTCATCGAACAACACCAGCAAGAGCTGAATTCTTAGCGATTAGTATGTTCAACATATAACGGTTAAACCAAAAAATGGACGCTCTAAGCGTCCATTTTTCTATCGTCAGCTCACCGCGCGATAATATGTTCGATTTGGAACTTTACGAAGTAAAGAAAGAAGACAACATCCAAGCCGCCAATACGATGAATACACCGCCCATCACTTTCTGCTGATAAGTGCGAAACTTAGCATTTTCGACTAGAGACTTACCAATCGTACCGACCAACGCTACTAGTAAGAAATTGAACGTTAAACCTAAGACATTCAGTAGCAAACCAAGCACTAACATTTGCTCGCCCGAAGTCGCTTCAATATTCGTTGATACAAACTGAGGTAAAAACATCACGAAAAATACCAAGGCTTTAGGGTTAAGCAGGTTGCTGATCAGCGCTCGTTGATAATAGGCTTTTGCAGCAAAATTATCGTTTAACTCCGGCGCATTACCCTGCTCTGTTCGCAGGCAATCCCAACCCATCTTCAACAAGTACGCGCCGCCTAACAAATGGAGAGCTTTAAGCGCTATTGGGCTCATTGCGATCAACGCTGATACACCCATGGCCGCTAATACTGTCAGAATGATTCCAGAAGTCGCATTACCTAGGCTTGCAAACACGCCGACCTTACGGCCATAGCTCATGCTTGAACTCGCAATCAGTAACATATCAGGGCCAGGTAAAAGAAGAAGTGCAACAACGGCAGTCAGGTAGACAGGTAAAATGGTTAAGTCGATCATGAGGGTCAGCATTGATAAAAACGGAGGCGGATTTTATATCAATTACCAACACCCTTCCAGATGCAATCAGTTGCTCGACGTTTATTTAATCGAATTAAAAACCAACATTAAGCGACAAAGCCAATTTATTAACTAAATAGAAAAGACTAATTAACTTGCTACCCATTCGATCTCAATCAATGTCGTATCGCCACACTTTAGGCGACCAAGGAAGATATCGCCTCGATGTACGGCCCCAACACCTTTTGGCGTACCTGTCATCACAACATCGCCGTCTAGTAAGGTGGTATAAGAAGACAGCTCTTCTAGGATAGTTTTTGGAGAGTAAAGCATCTGCTCAACATGTCCTTTCTGAACACGAACACAGTTAATAAACAACTCTAGGTTTAAGTCTGCAAGGTCTAAGTTATCAATTGGAACAAAGCGACTCAAGACAGCGGAACCATCAAACGCCTTGGCGCGCTCCCAAGGTAGGCCTTTCGCTTTTAAGCTACTTTGTAATTCACGTTTGGTGAGATCTAGTCCTAAACCCACAGCGGAGTACTGGCCATTTTCAACAATAAAACAGATTTCTGCTTCGTAGTGCAGCGCTTCTTGATGAAAAGAAGACAGGGATGACGTAACGCTGGTACTTGGTTTATTGAAAACCACCATAGAGTCTGGGATTGCGTTATTGAGTTCTTCGATGTGATCGACATAGTTACGCCCAACACACAGCACCTTAGTTGGGGTTGCTGTTCGTCTCGAATTCATCAGCTGTTCCTGATCGACAACACTGCTCATAGTTTATCCCTGAACTATTTTTTTTGAGTGGAGAGTTTAACGCATCATAAAATGAGAGTCTTCGACAAGATGGTTACTAAGATCTAAATTCTGATCTTTAGCTCAATTCGATGATTTGAAAGCGTTTATACGAAGGTCGCAATAGTGCGAAATCACCATTCAAGACAAAAGCCCAAAACGAAAAAAGCCCTCTCTAACCAAAAGGTTTGAGAGGGCTTAGCATGGTGTCTAGGACAGTATCCTAAAAGGTAAACCTAAGGAGTAAACACTATGCTAAATCAGTCTGCGACTTATAGGTAGTAACGAGCACCAAGTAGCCATTGGTCGTCAGCTTTCTCTTTGTACTCACCAGAACCTTGTAGGTCGAATTGGTAACCAGCGAAGCCTACGAACTGAGATGTGAAGTTGTATTCAGCTTGTAGAGCTGTTGTAGAGAATACTGTTTCGCTCTTCTTATCGTCTTCTACCGCTTCGTAGTTAACGCTTAGGTTAAGGCTGTTAGAAAGCGCGTAAGATGCAAGCAATTCAACTGCAACTGACTCTTCAAGAATCTGGCCGTTACCTGAGTTCATGTAGTTGTTCATTGCGTATACACCAGCAAGGTATAAACCTTCAGCGCCGTATGAACCGTAAGTTGCACTTACTACATGTGAATCAGCAGTTTGTGAACCAGCAAGAGCGTAAGTTACGTCACCTGTGTTGTATGCGTAGTTTGCAGTGAAATCAGCGATCGCGTAGTTCAACGCGATTTGAGCACGGTTGCCGTATTCGTTCGCACCATCAGCTTTGCGACCTTGCCATGCAACAGCTGCGTTTAGAGAACCAGCGTTACCGAAGTCGATAGCGTTGCCGTAGCTAACCATCTCTTCGCCACGACCAGTACCTAGATTACCGTGATCTTCGTAGATGAAGTCATTCGCAAATGCGATTGGCATATCTGCTACACCAGCAACGTTGTAGTAAGGTGCCCATTGAGTACCTACTGCTGCACGACCGTAATCATCGTGAGAAAGGCCAACGTAACCAAGACGAGTTGTGAATGACTGATCACCACCGTCTAGCATGTTTAGCGCCCATTCACCTTTAGCATCAGCAGTAAAGCCGTTGCCAAGTTCATGAGTTGCACCGAAGTTGATACGTGGAGAAACAGTTTCTACACCGATGTCGTCGCTGTTAAGGCGGTCATCGCTGTTTACATCACCAACTGCAACTGAAACGTGGCCGCCAACAGAGAATGTTGTGCCGTCTTCGTTGTAAAGTTCTACTGCAACTGCCTGTGTACCAAATACTGCACCAGAAATTGCTAGCGCTAAAAGTTTCTTATTCATTGTCATATCCATTATGTAACTGGGTGAGTTATTCACTAACAACCTCGTGCTTACGGAGAAGTTGTTACCTGCATTTAACAAGTAGGCAAACCCTAATATACGAATGACAAGAAAGTTGCATTAAAATATATAAAATAAAAAAAATCGCACTATAAAAAACAAAAATACCCTTTAAAACAGTTGATTAACACGACAATTGCTGGGATCTCTTTTCATTCTTTGAGATAAATACTTTGATTATTTTTGATTTTATAATCACTAAAAAAGCATTAAAAATCTAAACCCAAGGTAACTCATCAGACCATCGAGAGGCTCGCCTTTGCCTTTGAAACATTTTGTAACACGTAGAGCTCAGCTGAAATATTTAGCTTTGTGAAACAAATCCCAATATGAGCTAGGAAAAATCGTTCAATAGAAAGTTCATTAGAGAAAAACAAAAAAAGGGCAACCAATCAGCGACTGGTTGCCCTTCATAACTCATCATTGAACTCTTATTTGAAGCAAACCTCAGCCCAACGAGCTAAACCTGCAGTTACTGAACCGAAGTAATTACCACTCACAATCGGTACATTCGGCACAGCTTGTTGTACGGCTTCACGAAGTATCGGTGAACGAGCGGAACCACCCGTCATGTAGATTACGTCTGGCTTTTTCTGGCCTTGTTGAATCGCTTCTTTAACCAACTCAATCATCTTAGACTTTGGTGTTTCAATCGCTTCAACCATCTGTTCGACTGAGATATCTACCTCGACCAGTTCAGAGGCAACATTAATCGCAGCACGATATTGAGGGGATTCTGCCAGCGCAATCTTGGCCTCTTCCGCTCTACGCACAATACCGTAACCCAAAGTGTCGTGATAAACCTTCATCAAACGTTCTAGCTTTTGAGGCTCTGACGCTTCTTTACGAAGTAATTTTAATGCCGCTAGGTTTTCTCTTGAATAGAAGTTCTTTTGAGCTTCAACATTATTAATCGCAATTGGGTTCCAGAATTGAGTCAGTGGCATATCAATACCCGAAATGCCTTTGCTGCCCATACCAAAAGGTGACATCAGTTGTTTGAATGCAAGATAGATATCGAGGTCATTCCCCCCTACCCTTTGCCCACTGTGTGCCAACAAGCTCTGGGTACGATCCGCTTTACCAGACCACGTTGGTCCCATTTCTAATAATGAGCAATCGGTGGTACCACCGCCAATATCAACAACCAATACTGTTTGGTTTTCAGTTAATGTGCTTTCGTAATCAAGGCCTGCGGCTACGGGCTCAAATTGAAAAGCGATATCAAGGAAACCGGCACGCTTAGCTGCGCGAGACAGTATGTCTTCAGCTTGTCTGTTCGCCTCTTCACCACCTCGACCGTGGAAGTTAATTGGTCGGCCGATAACAGCTTGCTTGATCTGCTCTTGAGTCGTGAGTTCGGCTTGATTCTTGATATTTGCCATCATGGCGCACACTAAATCTTCGAAAAAGCTCACCTGCACATCATGCAGTCCACTCGCGCCAAGGAAAGATTTAGGGGACTTAACATAATAAACATCGCGAGGGTCTTCTAAATATAAGTCCAACGCAGCCTGACCAAATGCCATGTCTTCTGGCACTAAGTCGATACTCTCTTCTCTGTTCAGCGCAATCGCACGTCGTAGTACTTGTTCACCGATCGCATCACTCGGCTTGATATTCAAGTGGCGGAATAGATGTTCAGAAACACTCTCACGAGTAGGCGCAAACACGGTTGAGGGAATATAGTGGTTGTTACCTTCTAGCGGTAACAGGCTTGGCTCTCCATTAACCATCGCCGCGACAGAACAGTTCGCTGTTCCATAATCAAATCCAATAAACATAATATCCCCCCACTCAACAAAAGGGGCGAGATGCTACATGAAAAGCCTAAAAATTACGAGGTCATTTCTAAATTTAACTGAGTAATTTCTTAGCTTAACGGCTCTTCAAGAAGAAACAAATATGCTACATTTCAGCCCAAATGAATCACAGGTTAGAGAAATGAAAACACCTTGCCGAGCGGCTTGTAAAAATAATGGCGGAATGTGTAGTGGCTGCTTTCGAACAATGGATGAAATTATAGGTTGGAAAGGCTTATCTGAAGAAGAGCAAACGTCGGTTATGGATAATCTTAGTGGCGCGAGTTCGACTCACCAATGTCCACAGTGTAATGAGCCAGCTCAATGCGATATCAGTGCGGGCAAAGAGACGTGTTGGTGTTTTGAGTTAGAAAAACGAGATACTAGCGATATTCCAAAGGCTGGAGTTTGTATGTGTCGTAAGTGCTTGTCTGCCCTGCCCGTTCAGTAGTTTAGAGCCCATTTAGTAAGTTACTGGATAGCAAGTTACTAGCCAGTTCAACATAGACAAAAAAAGCGAGAGGTTGTTTTCTCGCTTCAAAATACTGAGATTAAATTTCGACCTAATCGTTACCTGGTTAGTGTCTACTTCACTTTTGCAACCAGCGCAGGCTGAGAAAACTGGATACCATTCCAGCCATGAACCATAAAGTTACGAATATTTTGATGGTCGCTGTTCTCAGGAAAACCTAGCACGTCGTTACGATAAAATTGACCAAAACAAGCAAGTGTTTGCTCTGCTGATAGGCCTTGCTCTAAACCAAAAGCAAAAATCTTACACGAACCATTATTCTGCCCTGCAGCGTTCACTACCTCACCATTGCGAAATTCGCGCTCAGAAAAATCATAGTGAGCTTCGATCACTTGCATTGTATCTTCAAATTGCACGGCCTCTGGGGTTTCAGCCAGAGTATTCAATAAGGTTTCCAGTTCCATTTACTATTTCTCCATCAAGTATATATCTGTCAGCAGTGTATCTTGTTTTACGACAAGAGTAAGCCGTTGTTTACTTGAGATAGCGATTCACTTTTTTGTTGTACGCTGCTAATTACTTCAATGAAACTAATGACATAGTTTTATCAGGGCGTTATATTATTTTATCAAACGATTAACATTATTCAGTAACGAATATGCATAAAGATAAAAACTTAGAACTGTTCAGATACCTAAAGCCAGGTACAAAAACAGCAGGTGTATTGGAATTTGGCCCAGACGACTCAATCCAGATCAGTACACTTTATATCGGACACAAAGAAGATCAGTACCTTATCCTTGAGCTTACGCAAAAAGCGACAGAAGCACTGACGCTGAGAAAGCTCACAAACGTTGATATTATTGTTCGTGCGATTACCGACACCGAACTTGGGCACATCGTCGCGTTCAAAACCAATGTACTGGCTCATATCACCTCACCAGCACATCTAATCTTCCTTCGCCCACCCTCAAACTTTGCAACCAAGCCTATTCGTGAACACGAAAGGTATAAGGTACGTCTCAGCTGTGAAGTCACCTTTGATACCTTGTCGCTGGATGCCACACTGGTCGATTTTTCAGCTTCAGGCTGCGGTATCTATCTTACCCAGCAATCAGATATCGATGTCGGCTGGAAAATAAAAGTTAATTCTGACTTAAATGAGTACTTAGGTGACGATCTAGTCTACAAAGTGGTGAGTAAGAAAAGGCAAAGACAAGGCTGGCTGCTAGGTATCCAATTCCCCGAACACCTAGATATGAGTGATGAGTTGAAAACGCTGCTATTGGAACAAGCCTTTGTCGCTGGCTCTATATAAAGGCAGCAAATTAGTTACTTCTCTTCAATAAAGTCCGTTTAAGAGCACTAAGTTAAAACCTAGTGCTCTGTATCATTCCAGTATGAGTTTTTAAAATGAACAAACGCTTGGTGGAGCGACTCTTCTTTAATCGGCTTTACAATCACGTAATTCGCCCCTGCGGCCAAAAAGCTGTCTCTAGTTGACTCTTGAGCATCAGCGGTACACGCATAAATAGGGGCTGACACACCAATCTCACCTCTTAGCTGCTGAGTGGTTTCAACACCACCGAGATTAGGGAGTTGGTTATCCATCAAGATCAAGTCATAGGTAATCGTCTTAGCCATCTCAATCGCTTCTAAGCCATCTTTTACCCAGGTGACGACCATGCCATATTTCTTACAGAAAGCCTGAGCAATAAAGGCGTTGGTGTGATTGTCTTCCACCAGCAACACATTCAAAGGTCGACTAAACAACGCCTCTGGCTCAACCTCAGCTTGTTGCTTAGCATCGACTAATAGCGGCTTGGCGTGTACGACTACAGGAATTTCTATCGTGAACTCTGAGCCTTGACCTATCACGCTGCGGACTTGAATGTCCCCTTCCAGCATATCGACCAGATTTTTTACAATTGTAAGTCCTAAACCAGTGCCACCATATTCACGAGTGGTGGTCTCTTCGGCTTGAACAAAGGGTTCAAAAACAGCATCAATTTTGCTTTCATCAATACCAATGCCAGAATCTTTCACTCGAACGATCAAGCTGGCGTGATCGGAGTTAAAGATACTCTCGAGCTCAAAGCTGACGGAGATACCGCCTTGATGAGTGAATTTAAAAGCATTACTCAACAGATTAAACATGATCTGATTGAGGCGTACTTGGTCGGTATTGATTTCAATGTCATCAACCAAGTGATTCACAATGGTAAATTCGACGGATTTATCTTCACACAGCGGTCGATAGATGCTGTCTAAGGTATTAACTAACTCCCCTAAACGGAAGTCTTTCTTTTGAATATTAAACTGCCCTTGCTCAATCTTTGAGAAGTCCAAGATATCGTTAAGTACCGCCAGTAAATGTTCCGCACTATTACACAGTACATCCACCTGCTCGCGATTATCTTCATTGTGCATAGAGCGCTTGAGCAGCTGAGACACACCGAGAATACCGTTGAGCGGCGTGCGAATCTCATGACTCATCTTAGCTAAGAAGTCTGCTCGCACATTCGCAAGATGCTCAGCTTCTTCTCTTGCTCGATCAGCCTGTCTTTCCGCCTCGATTAGCTTAGTAATATCTTGCCCTTGTACCACCACTCCTGTGATGCCGTGTTCCACGCGAATAGCAGACATGTTCCAACGAAACACCTTTTCACCAATGGGTACGTTAATACCCGTCAGTTTAGAACCCTGAACCACCATTTGAATATTAGGCAGCATTCGCTGCTCAAACTCTTGGGCAATTGGACCATAATTGTCATCAGCATCGAACAACGCCATGCGAGCGGCGGGGTTCATCTGAATCAAATCGCCTTTTTCAGACCAAACTAAGATAGGCGAATGAGCAAAGTTAAAGAGATCTTGGAATTTTTGATTCTGTTCAGATAAGCGCTCAAAGGTGTCTTCAAGAGTACAACCAATATGATGAAATTCGAAAATGTTAGAGCCATCGAACTTGTTGTACTTTTCGCTAGCACTTGCCGAACGAGTAAAGTCCATTAGCTTATCAAGCTCGGCTGAGACTCTCTTTTGAATCCAAGTTCGAGCAAAAAAAGACATCAATATGATCACCACAATCACCACGATGATCGCACGCTGATAATTCTCTTCTAACGCAATGAAATTATTATTTTTTTGAACAGCTCGAATGATTAAAGGAGTTTCAACAGCATTAATCTTAATGGTTGCGATGGTAACGAAATGACGCGGCAACTGTTCGTACATTTGGTAATTGAGGATGTCAGTAATGGTGTAGCTTTCATCACCACTGAATGTCGATGTCACCGGTGTACCGTGCGCTTCAATCACGATATTTTCGCTATTACTGCCCTGTTGGATTGACTCAGCCAAAGAGAAGTTGTTGTCAAGCACAATGGCGATATAGAGTTGACCAAGGACTTCCCCAGTAGCGTTATCAACAATAGGGGTACGGCGAGCCAACAAGTGACGCTTACCTATATCTGTCCTCAGTTTAATAAAATGCCAATTACTGCTGAACGAAACCTCATCAGAAATATGCTTTAAGTTGGACTCATCCAAACCATAAAATTGACTGTTGCCGTCTTCCCAAGCCAAACCATCGTGGGTTGAGACAAAGCGTAAATCTGGTGCATGATCCGGTTCACGTTGGTCAACACCAAAGAAAAAGTAGCTCAGAGTCTCGTCATTACCCGTATCAAAGTACTCTCTGAGAGTTTCACTGTGTGAGCTACTGTCTTGATGGATTTGCAGCACCGACAAACGATAATCAAACATGTTTTGGATCAGGCTTGAGGTTTGCTGTACCGTTCGATTCGTCTCTTGCTGTACGATATTACTGCTGGTTTCATAATTATGAATAAGCACGCCAAGTGCCATCACGCCTATCACCAAAATAACGATACGCGTAATGAGTCTAGCTAAAGTGTTTCTAGGTGTACTGGCGTAACTTTTCTTCATTAGTGACCTGAGTACCTAAATGCTCGCTGTTTAAGTTCTGAAATACGTTCTGGGGAATCTTCCTTGGTGACAATTTCAAATTCACCAGAGTAAACGGTAGGCACTTCCAAACCGGCTAGATCCCACTTGATCGCCTCTGCCATTGCAATGCCTGTATCGTCGTTCATACGCATGACAGTAACATCTAGGTCGCCCCTTGCAATGGCTTCAAGTTCAGCAGAGCCGCCTCCCCAACCATTCACTAAGATGTCTTGGCCCGATTCACGAATCGCTTCCATTGCACCGAGAGCGACATCCGTTGAACATGCATAGATAAAGTCTAGATCCTTATCGTTCTCTATGCTGATTTTAGCCGCTTGGTAGCCACTGTCTTTGTTTGATTTTGTGTAAAACGAAGACTTAAGGGTAAAGTTGGTAACCGTATTCACTTCATGGATAAAAGTATCTCCACGCGCATCACTGATATAGCCTTGTGAGTAATACAAAACAGAATACTTACTGTCTGGCGGACTTACTTGTTTAAAATAGTCCGCCAGTTTTAAGCTGCCTGTCGCATGGTCAAAACCCACATACATAAATGGCTGTCTATCTGCCCAAGCTCGCACTGGCGTCGTGATATTTTGAAGAATCAGTTTGGTGTCTGTAGAGGTCAACACGTGCTCGATAAACTTGCGGTGGCGCGTGGTATCTAGCGTGAAAATCAAATAATCCGTCTTGTTTTCAATCGCTTCTTGCAACGAAATACTCTGCTGCGCGAGATCGGCATTAATACGGGTAAATACTTGATTTATTTGGTAGCGGATCTTCAGCCTATCGAGACGCTTCTCAAAAGCTTGAATATTACGAACCCAGTAATCCGAGATCTGTTGGCCCGGATACACCACGGAAATCGTAATTGGTTCGTCTTGGATTCTTCTCAGTGGCACAGGGTGATTTTGTACAGCCTCGACCATTTTATCGGTCAATGCTCTTTGTTCTGGAAAAGTGGAAAGATAATCTTGGTATTCCCAGTACCTATTGAGGACATGAGTACCATGGGAAAGAGCGGACGCAGAAAATACGGCAAGTCCAAACAACATCAGTAAACGTTTCATATTTTTCTCGTTTTATATGAGCTACTTTGGCTCATTTTTTAACCTAGCATGACACCATCTCTTTGTATGGCTAATGGATATTATGTAGGACAACGATGATAAATGATAGCGTCTAACACTAATTAGAACGACATTCTAAATGAGCAATATGTTAATTTGGAATGGAGATTAAGAACAACGAGTTAAATTATGATTTCAGCCCATTCACGGTAAGAGTAATTACCATTTAAATTCATAAGCTTAGCTAGATCCGATATAGCTCCTTACACTATTAAGATTTAATCAATAACAAACATTTTAGCTATGAATTATGAGACTTCGATATATTGAATTTTGTCTTTTTGCCACTCAATAATCAGTTTGAGTGATACCAGTTTTTCTTTGCGGGATTTGGGCAACTGCTTGATCGCGTATTCGGTTTTCAACGCCTCACTTTTTGAGCCAACACCAAAGCTCCAAACCAGCTTAAGTGGGCCTTTACCTTTTAAAGCTTTGGCGCCTTTACCGGTTTGATGTTGTTCAAATCGACGTTCTAGATTGTTCGTCACGCCACAATAAAGGGCATTGTGACGATTGCGGATCAAGTACACGACCCAATCCGCATTTTTATCAGCATCTGACATTTAAAGCAGTGATTCAACCAGAGCCTTAAGCTCTGCCACTTCTGCTCGTAGGCTTGCAACTTCAGACTCAAGCTCTTCAAACTTTTCACTCGTTGCAGAGGGGGCAGCCGCGCTTACTGATGCCATCGCAAACGCTTCAACGTCCACTTCACCGCTCAACAAATGCTGGTAGCGTGATTCACGTTTACCCGCTTCGCGTGGCAGCTTCACAACCAAGGCACCTGCTTCTCTTGCAGCGAGTTTGTCTAATGTTGCTTCTACTTCTTTCACATCACTAAAGTTTGCAAGGCGACCCGTTCGAGTACGAAGTTCACCGGGTGTTTGCGCACCGCGCAGTAACATACAGCAGATGATTGCACGCTCTTGCTCTGTAAATTGCAGATCGCCGAACTCAGTGTTGCAGAAACGATGCTGATACTTATTAACACGGCTATTGAAGCTGCTCTCATCACTCACCATGCGACGTCCGATTAAACCATCAACTGCATCTAAAACATCTGACTCAGAAAGAGAGAGAACAGGTTCACGGTTACTCTTTTGATTGCATGCCGTGGTTAAACTGTTCAGTGTCAGTGGGTAATGATCGGGAGTAGTGACTTCTTTCTCGATCAAACAACCGATAATTCTCGCTTCAATTGGGGAAAGTACTGTGTTCATCGTTTTTCCTTTTTATTATTTTGATAATTCCATCTCAACACCTAACAATGCAGTAACTAGTGTTCAGACAAAATTGGTACTCGTTTCTTTCTGCCCTGTTCATCAATCATTATGATCTTAGAACGGTTTAGCTCTATTTCCACGACTTCCAAATAAGTACGCTCTTGTACATACGCATCACGAAGCTTGTTTTGTTCTGCTGAAGATTCAGTGACATTGTCGTCCAATTCTTCGTTTTCCAATTGTTGTTGATTCATTTCACATTTCGTATCAATGCAGTATCTACATGGGATACTAACTTGAACGGTAAGATAAAAACAATCACACATCAGCGAGAGTGACGAATAATTAAACAACCTTACTTTTGCTTTGATCTAAAGACTGTTACATCATCAATTGATGTGCTTTAATCAGAAGCAGACAACGTATTTGACGAATAGGAAAAGGAATCTATGAGCAGCGTATTTGAAATTGTTAACCAAGCACGACGTAAGAACAAACTTAAGCGTGAACTTTTAGACAACGAAAAGAAAGTTCGTGACAACCGTAAGCGTGTCGACCTTCTTGATAACCTACTTGATTACATCAAGCCAGAGATGACTCACGACGAGATCCTAGGCATTATCAAAAATATGAAAGCTGACTACGAAGACCGTGTTGATGACCACATCATCAAGAGCGCTGAGATTTCTAAAGCTCGCCGTGACATCAGCCGTCGCATTCGTGAACTGACAGAAGAAGACAAGCAAATCCAAGGTAAGAAGTAATCTAACCTCGCTAATTTACTTGTAACAATGTTAGTAACCCACTCTTAGTAGTGGGTTTTTTTTACCTAAACTCCAGCGTCTATACTTAAGCATCTAAACCTAACCGTCTAGGCTTAAGCGTACCTAAGCAAAATGAATGAAACTCAACAGCAGTATCAAACTAAATAACGAGTGTACACTAGCGATGGAGAGACTTTATGTACGGAAGTATTCTGATAACCTTGGCGTTATCAACGACACAACCTTACCCTGAAAAATTTGAGAAACTTTATACCGAAGAAACCGAAATCACTTATGACGATCTCGTGGTCGATGTTCATGGCTACAAGGTTCCGACCCGATCAGCATTTCGAGGTTGGATGCTCCTCAATCACGCTCAAGACCAAGTGAGAGCAATCGGACAACAACTCAAGGACAATGGCGTTACTCAGAGCATGCCTCTGCATCTCGTTCTATTGCAAGGGACGGATTGGGCAATGAGTAATACAACCTTGTTTACCCTCCCAAATAAGAAACATGTGCCAAACATGATCAATACCCTGAAGTACATACAACAATATATTGAGCCTGAAATCGGTGTTGTTATACCAGTATCTGGAGAGCGAACCGATATCTACAATCAACAAGCTGGTGGTGCACTGCGAAGTAAGCACTTAGAGTTTTGTGCCTTAGACCTAGTGCCTGCAAATGACATTACTCGCGAAGATCTACACGTGAAACTTAAAAAGATTCATTCGGAATTCGGGCAAAAAAATAATGTTGGGCTTGGTTTATATTCAGGTGTTCGATTCCACATCGATACTTGTGGGTTTAGACAATGGTAAAGAAACACGATCAAGTCATAAAGACCTGAAATTCGCACGTGTCACTTAGACTCTAAAAACAAGCGAAATTACATAAGATTATGATTTTAAATGTAAATTAAAACTGGAACGCTAATTGATATTAATAACAAGTATCATAATTATTAATAGCAATTAGGAATTCAATATGAAGACGATGACTCAACGCTTTCAAACTCTGCTTTCTGTTTCAAACTTCAGTCTAGCTATCACAACCTTGCTTATGCTTCTCAGTATTATTGTTGCTTATCCAATGGCCGATCACTTCTCACTGCCAATTCAAATCGTCGCCCACATCAGCACCATCTTAGTCGCAGCCTTGCTGAACATCAGCTATGTCGGTCGTTGCCTTGCACAATACAACCTTGGATTGGAAGTTCGTTAAGTAGCGCCGCGCTAGCCTTGATACGGGAGCCCTAGACAATATCAAGGCTACTGAAAAGATCGTACAGCTGGTGAGATTTATAGGGTTTAGGTAAGTAGGCGTTCATACCGGCTTCAAAACAATCTTTGATGTCTTCTTCTAGAACACTGGCGGTTAAAGCTATGATGGGTAATGGTGTGACTTGTTGATCGGCTTCCCACTGACGTATCGCACGAGTCGCCGTTATGCCATCCATAACAGGCATCATGCAGTCCATTAAGACTGCATCAAACTGAGCACCCTGGGTGATGACATCCACCGCTTCTTGGCCATTACTGGCAATCAAATATTCATAACCCGCTTGCTCAAGGAAGAAGCTCGCTATTTTTTGATTCATCAGATTGTCTTCAACGATCAAAATGCGTCGATTCAGAGAGCGAACTTCTTCATCTTTTGCTTCCACTTGAGGCGTTTGCTCTTCGCCCACATCGAGAGATTGTAAGCTGGTTAAGAAACGTCGGCCCAAGAATGGCAAGGTATGAGTCGAGTGGACCGTTTCTCTGATTAGGTTGGTTTTAAATAGGTGATGCTGACAAACGATGACGCGAGCAAGAGGATATATCACCTTCAACGTCTCAAGATCTTTTTCCATAGAGTGGTGCAAGGTATGACAATAAAGTATGAAGTCACTTTCTTTTACACTTTCACTAAGGGCAGCAATGGATGACACCACATTGGCTCGAACATTCAAACGCTCACACTCTTTAACGAGCTGATCGAGGTAATTGAAAGAGTTCGAGATGATGGTCGCTCGGCTCAGGTTATCGAAAGTTTGAACAGGCGCTTCTACAACATCGACATACAAACAAAAAGTGAATGTAGAGCCCTCTCCTTTCACTGAACGCGCGGTAATGTAACCACCCATCAAATCAACAAGCTGTCGACAAATCGCAAGCCCTAACCCCGTACCGCCAAATTGACGGGTAATGCTGCCATCTTCTTGAGTGAAAGGTTCAAATATGGACTCTAACTTCTCGGGCTCAATCCCAATCCCGGTATCAGACACGCTGCATTCAAGCTTGCCCCTGCCCATAGACATAGGTGTATAAGCAATGTCAGTTGTAATTGTGCCCTTAGACGTAAATTTGATGGCATTAGAAAGCAGATTGGTCAGCACCTGTCTCACGCGGTACTCATCGAAAAACAGTTGTGACGGCGTTTGATAATCGATATTGATGTCGAGCTCAATATCCTTACTTATCGCTTTCGACTGAATCACACTCACAGAGTCATAAACCGCTTCTCGCAAATCAGCATTGTGTGGTGACAACATCAAGTTACCCGACTCGATTTTAGACAGGTCGAGTATGTCATTCAGCAGCACCAGTAAAGAGTGAGAGGACGATTCGATATCCCCCAGTACTTCTTGTTGATTTGGGCTCAGTTGGCTTTGAGATAAGATCTCAGCCATGCCAATGATCCCGTTAAGTGGCGTGCGTATTTCATGTGACATATTTGCTAAGAATGCGCTTTTGGCTTTGTTAGCCGAAATCGCGTCTTCTTTTGCTGTTATCAACTCTTTGTTGTGCAGATAGTTGCGTTCCATCACTCGATTTAGGGTTTCAGTGAACTCGGCAAGCTCATCGTTCCCTTGGATACGAATCACCTTTGGCTGGCCGTAGCTATCAGCGCATTCCGACACACCTTTCAAGATAATCGACAGGTTTCTGTTTAAGCGCAGAGATGTCGCAACCCCAAGCCACATCAAAACACCAGAAGCGATGAGTATAAGCAACGTCATGACCAAGGTTTGCCTTTTCTGCAACGCGATATTCTTGGTCAGTTCAAACTGTATTTGATTGGTGTAAGCGCCAATCGCGTCTGAAATAGCCCGTTTTTTAACCTCTAAGCTTTTCAAGTGTTGATATATTTCGGGTGATGAAAAGTCCCCTTTGAGGATTCGAGATATAAATTTGTCTTGAAAATCATCTTTGGCGACCGCGTTTAGCAGTTGCCTAATTTCAGGTGAACGAGTATCAGAGCGGAAAAATGTATCAAGCAACTGTTGCTGCCTCTCTAGCGCACCTACATAGCTCAATAAATATTGATTTCTTAGCTCGGGCGAGCGATACAAACTGAAGCTTAACCACGCTTCTCTCTGAGTCCAAAACACATAATGCGTAAGATTGATAAACATCGCGTCAGCTTGACTGATCTTTTCGTCCACGATGTTAATGCGATATTCAGATAGCTCCATTAACACGCCTTTTAGCAAGTCGAAAGCATGCTCTGCCAGTTGCGTGTTGTTGTCCGTAATCTGTGTTGCGTCGTTGTTCATACTGGAGGTTACGCGAGCGAGTTTCGCTAACACACTCTTAAGCTCAACCAACTGTGGTTCAACAGTCCAATTGCTGTCGAACTGTCGAAGCTGTTTCTCGTACTGAGCGAGTCTAGCTAAATCAGCTTGCAGCTTTAAAAGCAGCAGCTCTTTCTCTGGAGAGTCATTAGACAGAACCAACCATCGATAAGCATCGCTGGAAACGGTATTAAAAGATTGAAGCGCTTCAACCTTAATACGCGTTGTTTCAAGGTGATTCATCTTCTCATCGTTCTTAAGCACTTCATTCACTGTAAACCCGAACATAATGAGTACCGAAACCGTGGAAAGAAAAATAAGACGCCATCTAATTGACATATTTATCATTTTTATAACGACTCCCTTCCCGAAAGTAATTTACCTAGCCCAAATTAAGAATAGGACATTAACAGGGGGTTATTGATCAAATTGGATATGAACAAATGATACTCTGAGCCCAGAACGAAAAATTAGAATCAACAGGCATCCAAAACAGGGCTTTAAAGCGGAGGAGTCTGCTTTACTAAGTGAGATTGAGACAAGCCGATTTTAGACAAGTGAACGTTACGTGAGAGAGGTCTACTCGAGGAGGTTTCTACAAATGAGATGTAAGCAAGCGAGGTTTTAGTGAGCAAAATGTAAACAAAAGACGTTTTCTCCAGTTATTATCACCGGCATAACAAGTACACATCCACATTCTGCGGCTCAACTAGACTGTGAATAATGACTCTGCGTGCTAACAAAGTGGATAGTTAGGTTAAAATTGTGACATCCAATCGTTTGCGTGATGCACTTTTCACACTCAAGCTAGGCTTATTCAAAGGTCAAACATCAATACTCGTTAATTCCCTTATTTATCGTTTACTGTTTACGTGTAACTTGAGTTAGCGATCACACCTTTAATGTTCAATATGACCTGTATTACATATTATCCTTTGAATTGAGTATTTTTTGACGAAAAATAAGTGCTACAGATTATTAAAGTCAATAGTCTTTATCGACGTTCAAATCTTGATTTATGGCTAATATAAAGCCAATTTACAGACATTTTGTCTGCATTTATTTTTCCTAGCAGAATAACCCGTCGTACCTTACAATCCTGCCACATAAAAATTACAAGTTACACACAAGGTATATCAGCACATTTAAGTGGCAATAAAGACCACAGACTGATGCCTCAAATCCCCTATGCTGATTGGCTTCCCTACAACCGCCATGAATGCAGAAACTTAACGTGAAAGGTCCCGAGTAAAGATGAGTCCCGAAAAGCACCTCCTAGATTGGCAAACTAGTCAAACCATTGCTGAATCCATCGCTCCAACTTTAGGTCAGTTATACCGTCAAAAAGGCGTAGAAGTTATCCTCTTTGGTAAGACCTTAGTTAACGCGACAACTATCGACATCATCAAAGCTCACCGCATCGCAAAACGTTACACTGGTTCTCCTCTTACAGCAGAACAGACTCAACCTATTATTCAACACCTTCTCTCTATGGACTTATCTCCATGTCGTATTGATGTTGGTCGCCTTGCGCATTCATTCTGGCAAGATCGCGAACACACACATGGGTTGGATGATTTCCTACAAACTGCACTTATCGAATCGCTTGAAGGCGATGCAATGACAGAACCTCGTGACGTTGTATTGTACGGTTTTGGTCGTATTGGCCGACTGCTCACTCGTCTGTTGATCGAGAAAAGTGGCCCGGGGTACCCACTGCGTTTACGTGCAATCGTTGTACGCGGCGGCAAAGATGGCGACCTAGAAAAACGTGCAAGCCTGCTTCGTCGTGACTCTGTACACGGCCAATTCAACGGCAGCATTGTTGTAGACCAAGAACGCAAAGCGATCATCGTTAACGGTAACTTCATCCAAGTTATCTACGCAAACAAACCAGAAGAAGTGGATTACACGGCTTACGGTGTTGAAAATGCACTTGTGGTTGATAACACAGGCGTATGGCGTGACGTGGAAGGCCTGAGCCAACACGTTGCGTGTAACGGTGCGAAGAAAGTGCTACTGACTGCACCTGGTAAAGGCGACATCAAGAACGTGGTATTTGGTGTGAATGAAAATGTTATTCAGCCAGAAGACACCATCATCTCTGCAGCAAGCTGTACTACTAACGCAATCACGCCAGTATTGAAAGCGGTTCACGACAAGTTTGGCGTGCTGTCTGGTCACATCGAAACGGTGCACTCATTTACCAATGATCAAAACCTAATCGATAACTTCCACTCGGGTGATCGTCGTGGTCGTGCTGCATCATTGAACATGGTACTGACATCGACTGGCGCTGCTAAAGCAGTATCAAAAGCGATGCCGGAAATGGAAGGTAAGCTAACAGGTAATGCGATTCGCGTTCCTACGCCAAACGTTTCAATGGCAGTTGCGAACCTAAACCTTGAGAAAGGCACAAACAAAGAAGAGTTGAACGAGTACCTGCGTGAAATGGCGCTGTCTTCTGCTTTGTCTGCACAAATTGATTACACAGACTCGACTGAGATTGTATCTACCGACTTGGTTGGCTCTCGTCACCCAGGTGTGGTTGACGGTGTGGCGACTATCGCACAAGACAACCGTGCCGTGCTGTACATTTGGTACGATAACGAGTTTGGCTACAGCTGCCAAGTTGTTCACTGTATGGAACAGATGATGGGTGTACGCTACAAGACATACCCAGAAGTTTAATTAACTTCGCTCTTGTAGATACGTCCATCGCAACAAGCTCCACAACATAATAACTATATCTGCGAAGTCTGTATGGACTTCGCAACCCCTTTTGTTTTACTCCCCCGTATAAACAAGAGGGTTGCCACTTAGATCTGCTCTCTCTAACTGATCTAGGTGGCCTTTTTACATCTAGCGCCCTAACTTTTATCGCTATAATAAGATCTTGTCTTCATCACTCTTGCACAGCTTTACGTCTGTTATAACTCAACCTCAACATCTGACTGAATCGAGCTTGAACATGCAAGCACGTAGCCCTGTTCAATCTGCTCTGGCGTCAATGTTTCTTGGCAGCTTGATTCCACAGATCCTTTGGTCACTTTGCATTTACACGAACCACAAATCCCACTACGACAAGCGATAATAATTGGAACGCCTGCTTTTTCTAATGAATCCGCCAATGGTGTGCCAGTTTCCGCTTCAACTTCAGCGCCGAACGCAGGCACAAATACCTTAACAGCACTATTCGTATCGTCAGCAATTTCGGCGTTTGACGCTTCTGATTGAGCATCCTGAGTAGCAGGAGTAAAGCTTTCTTGATAGAAGTTATCCATGTTGAACTCAAGCTCTTTCAGATAACTCTCAATATCTTGCATGAAGCCGACAGGCCCACACAGGTAAACCGTTCTATCTAAGATATCTGGGCTCAGTTTCACCAACCAGTTTTTATCTAAACGACCTTGAGGGGCGGTTGTTCCTTCGTTGTCTTTTAACAGCAGTTTTAAGTTGAAATTCGCATGTGATTCATCGAGCTGATGAAGTTCTTGAAAGTAGATAGTCTCAAGCTTGTTGCGTGCCATGTGGACGAAATCAATCTCAATGTCACTGTCACTGTCACTGTCTTGAGACAGCCAATATTTTACCATCGCCATTACGGGTGTAATGCCACAGCCCGCACTCACTAGCGTTACTTTCTTTGTTGCCGTTGGCATGCAATCAATACAGTTAAACGAGCCTGCCGGCTTCAACACAGAAACCTCGTCACCTTCATCAAGCTCATCAACAATAAAGTTCGAAACCAAGCCACCTTCCACACGCTTGACCGTCAACTTCAGGCGGTTATCTTCGGGGCAAGAAGCCACGGAATAAGCACGGTAATCCGTTTTCGTCGGCATATCTAAACCCAAGGTGATGAACTGACCGGGCTTAAAATTGAAATGTAAATCTTGTGGAATACTGCCAAGCTCAAAGCTGACCGTATCTGGCGTCTCGTGCCATTTCTTTAAACACACTAAATTGATTGAATCGCTATCCGACCATGCATACATAGTTCACACACCTCACTGATACTAAAGAATTAAATCTAAAAAGCCCCGCCGCTGCACGTTCCTAGAGAACAGCAACAACGGGGCTTGGGAGTGGGCTTAGATTAAGCCGCTAAGATTGTTTTAAGATCTTGCTCTGGCGTTGAGATAGAACGCATATCGAACTCGTCTTGAATAATCTTTAGTAGGTTTTCAGTTAGGAATGCAGGCGCTGTTGGGCCTGTGTAGATACCTTTCACACCCAGTGCGAACAGAGTAAGCAGGATAACGATCGCTTTTTGCTCGAACCAAGAAAGAACAAGTGTTAGTGGTAGTTCGTTGATGCCACAATCAAACTCTTGAGACAGCGCAAGAGCAAGCTGAATCGCTGAGTATGCATCGTTACATTGGCCAACATCGAGCAGACGTGGAATACCGTTAATGTCGCCGAATTGGTTTTTGTTGAAACGGAATTTACCACATGCCAATGTCAGGATTACTGAATCTTCTGGCGCTTGAGCTGTGAAATCTGTGTAGTAGCTACGTTCAGATTTGTCGCCGTCACAACCACCCACTAGGAAGAAGTGTTTGATGTTGCCTTCTTTCACTTGTTCAACAACCGCAGGCGCTGCTTCCATCAAGGCGTTACGACCAAAACCGACAGTGATCATTTGCTCGATCTCGTCATGCTTAAAGCCTTCTTGCGCAAGAGCACAATCGATCACTGCACTGAAATCGTCACCTTCAAGGTGAGCAACACCCGGCCAGCCTACGATGCTACGCGTAAATAGGCGGTCAGCGTACGAGCCCACACCTGGGTTAAGCAGACAGTTAGATGTCATTACGATCGCTCCTGGGAAGTTCGCAAATTCTTTTTGCTGGTTCTGCCAAGCGCTGCCGTAGTTACCCGCAAGGTGTGGGTACTTGTTTAGTTCAGGGTAGCCGTGTGCAGGTAGCATCTCACCGTTGGTGTAAACGTTAATGCCCTTGCCTTCCGTTTGTTGAAGGATCTTTTCTAGATCATGCAGGTCGTGACCAGAAACAAGGATACAGTGACCTCGCTTCGTCTTCACATTCACGGTTGTTGGTTGAGGGTGACCGAAGGTATCTGTCTCGCCTTTATCCAACATTTCCATGACCTTGTAGTTCATTAAGCCGATCTGCATAGACGTATCTAACAGTTGTTTTAGGTCTGATGGATCTGTACCTAGGAACGCCATGATTTCATGGTATTCAGCGAAAATAGCATTATCAGTTTGACCAAGAACACGTGCGTGCTCCATGTAAGCTGCTGCACCTTTTAGACCGTATAGGCAAAGAAGGCGAAGACCAATCACATCTTCGTGTTGAGAGTCGTGACCACGGTTTACCGCCGCTTGAGGGGCAAGCGCCAATAGCTCTGAAGAGTCCGTTGGAAGGTCGAATTGAGCAGCAGCAGAAAGCGCTGGGATCTCAAAACCAATCAATGTCGCTGCCGCGCGAACCTGTTGCTCTAAACGCTGCTTGAACTCATGGGACTGTTGTGCGAATTCGATGATACGAGCAGGGTCGAAGTTAACGTTGGTTAGTGTTGCGAAAAACGCTTTTGGCGCCCACTCGTCGATTTCAGTATCAATAACATCACACGCACGGCCCAAATTGGCCCAAAAAGAAACACCTTGAAGAGAATGCACCAACACGTCTTGAAGGTCGGATACTTCCGAAGTTTTACCACACATACCTTGTGCGAAAGAACAGCCTTTTACGGTTGGGGTTTGAATTGTTTGTTCACATTGAATACAGAACATATAAGGGCTCCAGTAATTTTTATTAACTGTAAGTACTTTGCTTACAGTGACTTATTCCAACCCTTATAGAGCATCAAGCGTGCCAACTTTTAACATATTGATTTTATTAAACTTAGTTTTATTCCATTTTTTTAGTGCGTGATTATGACTACATATAAACTCCCTAACAGCACACATCCGTGTCATAGTGACTCTCAGAGATTTATTAACGGCGTTCATGTTTCGTTCAGAATAGAAGCGATAAAGTAACAACATAGAAAAAGAGGAATGAATATGAAAAATATATTAGTTACGATTGTTGCATTGTTTACTGGCCTTTTGGCGTTATTCACAAGCTTGATCCTTGCTATTCCTTTAGCTATTGCAGCTTTAATTACTGGCAAGCGCATTCAGAATCAAATGAAGAAACAAGGTTTCGCAGCTCATATGAACACTCGTCAGTCATCAACCAATGATGCCGGTGTTATTGAAGGTGAATACGAAGACCTTTCACGCAAAAAGTAACCTAAACTTTAGTTTCAGACATAGTGAAAGCACAACAGAGACAAGATTACATAATGCAAAGAAAGCCCCTCCTAGCACTGCTGGCCTTAACGACTTTAAGCCTCGTTGGTTGTTCCAACGAGACACCGATACCCGCTTACGAAACATCTCCAGACTTGCCTAGCTATCAGCAAGACAGCTTTGATGCCTACGTCAATGACACACAAGATTGGTTATTGAAAAACCGCGTGTTCATGACGGAAGACAAGCAACTCGAGATCCAACTCAATTCACCAACCGAGTATCAACCAACCTCGCCAAACGGCAAGGCGGTATTATTGGTTCATGGATTAGGCGACTCACCTTACTCATTTAAAGACATCGCTACCCATTTGGCAGAGCAAGGTTACTTAGTGAGAACCGTATTACTTCCGGGTCACGGCAGTCGCGTGGGTGATTTAATGCAGCCGAGCCTAGAAGATTGGCAAGGTGTGGTGGCTCATCATACGAAGTTACTTGAGCAAGAGTATGATTCTGTTTGGCTAGGCGGCTATTCAACCGGCGCGAACCTCGTGACTTCACAGGCGATGAACGATCCAAAGATCTCTGGGTTACTGCTGTTCTCACCTGCGTTTCAACCGAGCTCGTCTGCCGTTCAATACGCGGGACTAGCAAGCTACTTTGTCACTTGGGCGGATCAAGATCCTGAAGACAATGTGTTGCGTTACAACTCGTTGCCAATGAATGGTGCATCGGTTTACTACGAGACATCAGAAGTCGTACGTGGTGACTTACAAGATAAACACTTCGATAAACCAGTTTTTATTATGATGAGTGAAGGCGACAGCGTGATTGACACCAACTACGTTCAGCAAGCCTTTACTGAATCTATGCCGAATCCAAACAATGTGTTGGTTTGGCAAGGAGAGACGACTCTCGAGGATCCTCGCGCTGTTCAGTACAGCATGAAGATCCCAGAGCAACGCATCTCGAACGGCTCTCACATGGGCTTACTGTTCTCACCAAACAACCCTTATTACGGAATCAATGGTAGCGAGAAGATTTGCTCCAATGGTCAGGCAGAAGGGTTTGAAGAACAATGCAATGCAACCAGTGAGGTTTGGTACTCAGCTTGGGGCTATCGTGAAGAAGGGAAGAACCATGCGCGTTTGACCTACAACCCCTACTTCTCAGACTCGATGGCGAAGCTAGATGCCGTACTGAACTCTGAAGGCTAATAAGCTCAAGTCTTCCAAAAGCTAATCCAGAGAAATCAAAAAGGCTCACTAGATAACGTCTAGTGAGCCTTTTTTAATGAGTGTCGTTTCTGGTGAACGTCTAGGGTCTGTTGACCTTTAGAGCTGATTTTTGCAGCACTTTGTGGGAAATTTCTACAAGGCAGAGGCTTTGAAGTGTAGCTAGCCTACATGAGAAGCCGATAACGCAGTAGAAATGAACCACAAAGGCTGCCCGAAGGGTTCGGCTAGAATCGTTTTATGCTTTGTTAAGAAGTATTAACTTAGAATGACTAGGCTACATACTCCTTGCCGCGCCTAAAACGATTCTATCTCGAACAAAATTTAACCACTAAAAGTTAACAGACCCTAGTTACTTATTCTTATCGTTTACTGCTATATCGTCCACACCACGCGAACAGCAAGCAGGATCAGCACCACGCCAGATAGTCGATCAATCAACTGAGCTTTCGAGCGAATACGTTCAACAATCAACGGGCTAGACAGTACCAAGGTGATAAAGGTGTACCAAAGGCCGTCGACAATCAGCGGCGTTGAGACAATAATCACTTGATTGGTCAGTTCATTACCTAGCGCTACAAATTGGCTAAACAGAGCGATGAAGAACAATGCGATCTTTGGGCTCAAGATAGAGATCAAGAAAGCCTCACGAGCAGACTGCATGTAACTCATCTTTTCACCCGCTTCTAATTTCGCGGCAACACCACCTTTCGAACGTAACGCATTAACGCCAAGATAAAGCAGATAAGCAGCCCCCGCTAAGCTAATACCTTTAAATAACATTGGGGATTGCTCAAGCACAAGGGCTAAACCAACAATGGTTGCGAACGCATAAATACCGATACCAGCAGCGTGTGACCAAGCTGCGATAAGCCCGTTCATACGGCCACCAGCCAAACTGTGTTTAGCGATCATCGCCAAGCTTGGGCCCGGAGACATTGCACCCAACAAGCAAATCGCTAATAAAGAAAACCAAATTGTTACTGTCATCATTCCATTCCTAATAAAATAAAGCGTTCCAGCTGAACGCTCTACGCTTAATACTCAATACTTGGCACTTACCATAATTCGCAGGAGGTATTATTTGAAATCAAAGATTATCATCACACCTATGATTTCAAGTCATACTGATATTGTAACTCGACTTTTGCATGGCTTGGAATGCTTTTTCTCGCGCCCATTTGTGGGCAGAGTCGTTGTCATATTTAGGATGCCACATTAACCAATAGGTATGCATTTCCGTATCAAATGGCAACGAAAAGTAGGTAGTATCGAGGTGTCGACCTAGGTTATAGGCGATATGTTCTGGCACGATCATCAGATAGTCGTCTTGCAATAACACAGTACCAGCAGATGAAAAGAACGGAACCTGTAAAGCCACTCTTCGCTTCAGCCCTTGCTTCTTCAATGCTATGTCCGCGTAACTGTCTTTATCTCCACCACCCGTCACTTTGATGTGAGAGTAGTGAACAATATCTTCTGCACTCAAAACCGCTTGTTGAGCCAGCGGGTGCGACTTTCGCATCAAACACACCGACTTATCTTCACCAAGTTTGATACTTGAGACATGTTCTGGCTTTGTGGGAAACATACTGGAAGCCAAATGAATCCCAGACTCGTTCAGTGCTTCAAGGTAGTTTGGCTGCCACAATCGATAAGCCAAATTAATGTTCGGCGCTTCAGCAGACACCTCTGCCACAATCACAGGAAGAATATACTGAGCGACATAATCACTCGAAGACAACACCAATTCACCCTGCCAGTCTTGCGGCTCGAAGGGTTTATCATCTAACAGGTGGTCAAACTCGCCAAGCAGGTCGTCGAGTTTACCTTTGAGTAGCAATGCACGGTTGGTCGGCACCAGTTTGTTGCCGTCACGGACCAGCAAAGGGTCGCCACACAAATCACGTAACTGGCTGAGCTGACGGCTCACCGCGGATTGTGTGATATGCAAACGTTGGGCGGCACGGCTCACATGACACTCTTCAAGAAGTACATGCAGTGAACGCAGTAGGTTTAAGTTGATATTGCCTAACATGAATGCACCGTCGCATTCTGTTTGTTGAAAAACTCGGTCAAAACCGTATGAGTCATTAAGTGGCGAAGATCCAGGTAACTTTGCAGCTGATCGCGAACTCGGTTCAAGCTCTCCATGCTTTCCACTTCCACGTACAACATCATATCTGTCTCACCGCTAATAGAGTGGCACCATTGCACCTCATCAATACTCTGGATTTGTTTCGCGTAAGACTCACAACTATGGTCACTACTCGACATGTCGAACTTCAACAAGATATAAGCGCACACATTCTTCGTTTGGTTGGGTTCTGCCACTTGAGCGCAGTAGCCCGTAATCACTTTGTCGCTTTCCAGTTTCTTGATTCTGGCGTTCACCGCTGAGCGCGAGAGGCTGACATCTCGGGCGATATCGCTCACTGAGCATCGTGCATTGGTTTTGAGAATATCCAAAATCTGGCGATCAAATTTATCCATGCTTCTGATTCTTTTCATTTATTGTTCTATTTATAACGCCTAATTTGACACAACTTTCCTACTTATAACAGCCATTCTGACAGCCGACACTTTCACACTGAATCGGATTAATACCGTTAAAATGACGGTGTCTTACGACGTTTCGCTAGCTGTATTATTGATGTCAACAATGTATGCTCTCAATCATAACTTGTCACACACCAGAAGAAAGTTACTGGAAGACCGTGACCAGAATCAAATAGCTAGGAGAGCGAATGACACAACTCAAACAAGAAATCACGCTTATTTCAGGAATCGGACAACTCTCGACGACCTTGCTAGGCACTGGATTATTTATGATCCCTGCGATCGCAGCAGGCATTGCAGGACAGTTGTCTCTTCTCGCTTGGTTAATCCTGTTTATCGCTATTTGCCCGATTGCACTGACCTTCGCATCATTAGGAAAACGCTACCCGAATGCAGGTGGTACTGCCTATTTTGTGCGCCAGGCGTTTAGCGAGCGATTAGAAACAAGCGTGGCGTGGTTGTTTGTGAGTGTTATTCCTGTCGGTATTCCAGCGGCCATTGCACTGGCTGGTGGTTTTGCTCAACAATTGTTACCCGCACCTCTCGATACACCACTTGGTGCTCAATCCTTTACCGTCGCCCTGCTTATTGCCGTCAATTTGATGGGCAGTAAATCTTCTGGCCGACTGCAAACCGTGATCGCATTGTCGATTTTTGCCTTAGTCAGCGCTTTTGTTTGGAAAGCCGACATCACGGCAACCGATGTTGCTCTTCCTGCCATCTCATCCAATTCAATGTGGTCTATCGGCGCTGCTTTAGCTGTCATGTTTTGGTGCTTTGTCGGAATAGAAGCTTTTGCTCACATGGGAGAGGAATTCAAAAATCCACAACGTGACTTCCCAATCGCCATCATTGCAGGCTGTTTTGTTGCGGGGCTAGTGTACTGGGCTTGTTCAGTAGTGATTCTTAAGCTGGGTGCTTTCGGTTCATCTGAATTCGATGCCGCATCCATCCCTTGGGTAACAGAACAACTGTTTGGTAATGGCTTCAAAACCGTCATCAGCGTGCTGGGGTTCTTTGCTTGCTTTGCCAGCCTAAACCTTTACACACAAAGCCTGTCTCGGATGATCTGGGCTCAGGCCCGCCAACACAGCCCTGCAAGTCGAATGGCTCAACTGAACAGCCGCGGCGTACCGCTCTACCCAACGTTAGCAATTGGCTTTGTCGTGCTTATTTCGTGTGTGATTGGTGAGCTGTCTAATTTAGACCTTGAGTTCTTTCTCAAGCTCGCCAACGGTATTTTTGTTCTGGTTTATCTGCTCGCAATGTTAGCCGCTTGCCGATTACTAACAGGCGCATCTAGATACACTGCCATGCTTTCATTGGTCATCTGTACCTTGGTGTTTATCTGTTTAAGTTGGTCGATGCTCTATGCTGTGACTGTTTTTGTGACATTGTCACTCCCTTGGCGAAAGTGGCTATGTAAAGGTAAACCCACCGTCTCTATCGACAAGTTGTAACTCGATTCGTGATGAATCAGAAAATGGTAAACAAGCCCTACCAATATTACTGATAAAAAAGCCGAGCGATCTGTTTGATCTTCGGCTTTATGTCAGCCAATCGGATATTTCCAAACCCCAACACCACCCCACTCCAATCACGAGCATCACTTGATCCATATTCATAAAAATCAAACGGACGAATGATGATATTTTCAAGCTCAGCTCTATGACTCCATTCAGTCTCAGATATACCTTGATACCACTTCACGGTCACATGTAGCCCTGCTGCCTGACTGATCACTTCAAGATCACCGTTAAACTCGCTTTCAATCGCTTCTATCATGGCTTCATACTTGAGTTTGTATGACCGACGCATCTTTCTAATATGACGCAGCAAGTCGCCTTCTCGAACAAAATCCGCCAAAGCTTCCTGTGTGTGGGACGCCGTGTCTCCAGTAAGCGCGTCTTTGATCTCAAGACACTTCGCCACCAGACTTTCTGGTACCACTAAGTACCCTAATCGAAGGCCATTGAACATAACCTTACTCAGAGAGCCGACATAGATGATGCGATCATCGAACCCCAACTTTCCCGCCAACCCTTGCATGCAGGTATAAGGGCGATGAGCAAACTGGAACTCACTGTCATAGTCATCTTCAATGATCCATGACTGATGTTGATTGGCCCAATCGATCAGTTTAAGGCGCTGCTCAGTATTTAAAGTCGTGCCCATTGGGTATTGGTTACTCGGTGTGACATACAGAGCCTTAGCATTACTGGCCAACACTTTCTCAATATCCAACCCCACCTTTTCACGCACACTTACACCTTCTAACTCTAGTCTCAACAGATCGATAATTTTATGTACTTGTCGATAACCGGGTTCCTCCACGAGGATTTTGTCGCCCATCGCTAACGTTGCCATTAATCCGATTGAGATGGCTTGCTGCGCACCTGCGGTGATGATGATTCTGTCGGCATTACAATGAACGGAACGACTGCTTGCAAGATACCCACTCAACGCTTCCCTCAAGGCTGAGCTTCCCTGAACCTCTTGATTGCCCGCAATGTTCTGACGTGTAGAGTGACGTTGCAGCAACCTCTGCCATTTCGCAAAAGGGAACGCATCTAAGTCAGGAACTCCTGGGGCAAAGCTGCGGTTAATGTCGTTAGGTGTCGCTATGTTTGTACTCGGTTTACTGACTGTTTGTTTGACCTTCGGATCCTGAACACTGTTTGGCTTAGACAAACTTAGAAAGTGTTCTGGTTGTTCAACCGAGACATAAAACCCTGAGCCTTGCTTACTCTCGATATAGCCTTCAGTAACCAGTTGTTCGTACGCATAAATCACCGTATTTCGACTCACCGATAACTCGACAGCCAACTTACGTGTTGAAGGTAACTTACTGCCCTTGCTCCATAAATCTTGAACGATCTTCTCTCTTATCGCGTGGAACAAGGCGGTTTGACGCGTGCCGTGTTGTTCGTCTAACTGTAGATCACCGACATCGATAGGCTGCATAACTGGATCCAAATAGTGTTTAAAAGTGGCTCTATTTAATAGACCAGTTAATCGCTACATTAATCAAAAGGCAATGATTAAGGAGCGATTATGTTATCTAACACGAAAAGAACCACGATTAAAAAAGGGGCTCACAAAGCCGTATTTGAACAAGAGAAACTGCACCAAATTATTGATGAGAGCTTAATCGCACACATTGCATTGCAGGGCGAACAAGGACCAATGGTCATCCCGATGCTCGCGTGGCGAGTGGGTGATATAGTCTACATTCATGGAGCTAAAAACAGTCGCCTACTAAAAGGACTAAAAAAGGGAGAACCAACCTGTTTAACGTTCACCTTGTTCGATGGTTGGGTGCTGGCTCGTTCGGCATTTCATCATAGTGCGCATTATCGTTCTGCTGTGGTATTGGGGTCATTTTCAGTCATCGATGACAATCAAGAAAAGGATCGCTTGTTGAATATCTTTATTGAGCAAATCGCACCGGGCAGAACCGATGAAGTGAGGCTCAGTAATGAAAAAGAACTCACTGCGACCGAGTTGTTGGCGATACCTTTAACAGAAGCTTCCGTGAAGATTGGTAAACATGGAGTGAATGATGATAAAGCCGATATGGACATTCCAGTTTGGGCTGGCGTATTACCCTATAGAACTGTTGTTGGGCCGTTAGAAACCGTTCCAGAACAAGAAGGCATCATTGAAACACCAGATTACCAACAAGCTTATGGTGAACGCTGGTATCAGAATTAACACTCGAAGATGGTGAACTTGATAAAATTGTATACAATCTGAATTGCAAAAATTTAACATGACTCAATAATGTAATCAGACGATGAAAACGAACAAGGATATTCTGCCGTTTCAAGGCTTGCTCAATGGCATTGGGCAAGTCTATTTCACACCGTCTATCATGACGTCGACTTTGCTGTTGCTTGCCATTTCTATTGAGTCACTGGCGCTGGCTTTTCTTACCTTACTTGGCGCCAGTTGCAGCTTTGCATTAGCTTTCTATGGCTATATGTACACCAACACCAACACCAACAAGTCAGTTGACGACATTGATAGTGGAATGTACGCGCTAAATGGCGCTTTGATTGGTTTATTTATCGGTAACTTTTTTGGTGTGACACCATTATTGGCTTTAGTGACTGCGTTAGGTGCATTACTCACGGTGCCGATTGCCCACATCGTATTCAGTTTTGAGAAATATCGCGGTTACACTAGCGCCTTTATCCTCACCACTTGGCTGATTTATATTATCCAATCAACCTTTGAGCTGTCAGCGTTTTCTGCACCTGATTCCGCACTGATGCCACTCATCAGTATTGAGGCTAACTCGTGGTTCAACCTGCCGACAGTGGTGATCCCGTTGTTAAAAGGGATAAGCCAAGTCAGCTTCATCGAAAATGCGTTGTCGGGGCTCGTTATCTTAGTCGCCATCGCACTCAACAATATCAAGCATGCCATTTGGGTTATGCTCGCAGTAATAATTAGCACCGTATTTAGCGGGTTGATTGGCGCTTCTAACGAACTGGTAGCCCAAGGTCTTTACGGGTACAACGCCATTCTTGCCACTTTAGCACTTGTGCCCTATCCGCGAATCCGTTGGCCGTTAATCCTATTAGGCATGCTGTTAAGCTGTCTCATCACACTTGGTTTTCATGAACTGTCACTGTTACCACTCACCGCCCCTTTCATTTTGAGTACTTGGGGGATGGTTTACTTGTCCAGCCTGATCCATAAACGAACCATAAGTTAGCTCTGAATAGTTACAGGCCAGTTTTTAGGCGCTCAACATATTGCTTGGGTGTCAAACCTCGATGTTTCTTAAACATCCGATTAAAGCTCGCGACATTGGTATAGCCGAGCCTCGTCGCGACTTTATCTATTGGCACTGAATACATCAACAACTCCACCGCCACATTACTTAACGCATAGCCCATAATGGTAGAAAAGTTGATGCCTAAGTTATGCAATCGACGTTGAAATTGCTGTTCAGATAACCCAAGCAAACTCGACACTTTATGCAGTGTTGGCAGGCCGAAATGGCGACTGTAATTGATCATCTCATAGGTCACCTTATGCTCATCCGCGGCATCAGGCATGTTGAGGTAATTATCTAAGTCATGAAAGTTCATTGCCAAGCTCATCTTGCCGCTAGAAGGGGCTTGATTGCTCGATAACCTCGACTGGCTTGGTATCCAGATTTCAGTTCGTGGCTGGCCCCACTGAATATTGCACCCAAAATACTCTTGATAGAGTTGAGTGTTCTCGCGATAACCTGCGATAGAGACGGCTGCGGGAGTAAAGTCGTCTCCCAAGTAACGCCTTAATATCTTCATCATAAAGATGGCAACTCGAATTGAGTCATGAACTTTACCCACCTCAGTATAAGCAGGATTGTCGTAGCACCATTTGATGAAATTACCGACTTGAGCGCCATATAGAAAAGCCCCGGACTGCAAACAGTGCAACCCGATGTTAACTCGGCGTATAGACGACGCCAGATCGTGCCCCGAGAAAAACCAGTTAGAGAGAGGACCTAGCCTTTCAATATCCACTCTATCAGCCAGCTTCAAGATAATATCGGAATCACCGGTTTGTTGTTCAAGTAAGCCATACCATTTGTCCACTTCACTTACGGGGATAAGGTTCATCGGGTTATTAAACACCGATTTAGGAATACCTAATTGCTCAGTATTCACAGCCTTATTAGTCGTTGCGTATTGGTAAATACCCAAAATACCCAATGCTCTTAAGAAGTTACAATTGTTCATTAGCCACCATACTTAGAAGTCACTATTACAGATCAAATCATAATGACATCATTATTAAAGTAATTGGTAAATTATCAACTTCTAAATCTGATATCAATAACACTCGGTGCTCAATTTAACCTAGGGTATATCAATGAGTTTAGTTAGTGTCCCATTTGTCGGAACCGGCGCAGATACCGCACTACACGTAGTTGCAGGCGTAGTGTTAGTCGCAACCATCGCTGCTGCATGTTACGGCTTCTGGCGTGTGCATGAATTACCAATCAACAAGGCTCACAGTAAAGAGCATCAACAACTCGGTTTGATCACCGCATTAACATGGATTGGTTTTGTATGGCACTGGGTATGGGTACTAGCAGTAATTTTGGCCTTCGTTGATATGGAAAAAGCCATCATCAATCTAAGAGACACATGGAAGTCACCGACCACAACCAAGGAGCAAACAACTTCCGACAAGCAAGATGAGGAGAGCCAAACATGTTAGAAGGCTTGGCAATTTGGGCACTGTTCATTTACTTACTCAGACTTGTTGGTATGCCTTGGAACAAAGGCACCAAGGCGTTTGCGTACCTAGGGGGTACATCTTGGTTGCTGTTTGTATGGGTTGGCCTACTCAATTTTACTCCGATGGATCTATCGGGAGGCTCAGTGGTTCAGTCTCCACATATTCAGCTGCGTCCCGATTCAACTAATGTGTCGGGAAAAACTTCCAAAGTCCACATCGACCCAAACCAGGATGTGACTGAAGGACAGCTAATTTACGAAATTGATGACACTAAATATGTCATCGCAAGAGACAAAGCCAGCGTTCAACTTGAGTCTGCAGAGGTCGCTTTAGACACAGCTCGTCAAGAAGTGAGCATTGCAAAAGTCAGCTATCAATCGGCGCTTGAAGACATCAAAGCTTCAGTCGCACAAATAGATTCGGCTAAAACAGACTTAGTACTGCAGTCAAAGACGCTTGATCGTTACCAGAAGCAAAACAAAGTGGTAGAACATACGATCACTGCAACTGACATCGACCAACAAACAGCAAAGGTAGACTTAGCGACGTATAACGTTACGACATTGGAATCTCAGCTTAGCAAGAAAGAAGTCGATGCCGAGAATGCGAAGTTGAACATCCACAAAGCTGAAACCAATGTGAGCAAGAAGCAAACTGAGGTCGATTCAGCAAAGGCAACACTGGCACAAGCACAATGGGACTTGAACAGCACCAAAGTCACGGCACCGACTGACGGCTTTGTAACGAACTTTATTCTTCGTGAAGGTCAGCGTGTTTCAATGATGCCTCGTATCCAGATGTATACCGAAGAGAAGTACGTGCTGATGCGAGTTAACCACCAAGCGATTCGTAATATTAAGGTCGGTCAACCTGCGGAATTTGCGACAGCGGTATACCCAGGAAAAGTGTTCTCTGCAACCGTAGAAGGCATTGTAGAGGCCACTGGTGAAGCGCAAGCAAGTTTGCTGGGTATCGATGAGCAGGTTCGTGTTACCACAGGCAAAAACCTTCAGAACAAGCACCACTTTGTTCGTTTAAAAATTGATGAGGCAGAGGGTTACGATATTCCTGTTGGCTCTGTCGGATTAGCGTGGGTAAGCGGTGAGAAGCCTATCAGCTTTATGGCGTTCCTAGACGTAATACGCGGGATCATCATTAGAATGAAGTCTCAACTGTACTTCTTCTACTCCATCTAATACTTCCTATTGGTGAAACAATACCCAAGCCCGTGCGCTCTTAGATCGCACGGGCTTTTTGTTTATTTCACCATTCGTCGCCAGAAAGAACACAAACCCGAAAAACGAATAAACACTCTAAAGTTGCAAATCGCAATTGCATTTTGCAACTGGGTATTGCAAAAACGCAAATTAAACGCTCAAATACGCACCAGATTGCTATAAAACTGCCGTTTTACGTGGTTTTAAAAGTTGGCACACTAACTGCAATGTATATATTGACCCTTCTTAAGCCGAGGGTCACCTAGCCAACTGACGTTGTTAGTGAACCTATTCTTGTTCACAAAATATATAGGCCAATTGCGATTATTGCGATTGGCTATTTTTTTGCCTGCAGTTTGGCCAACCGCCCTCTTTTTCGATACAGACACCCATTCAGACGTATAATAATAAGCATTCATAGCCAACCAAGAACAGCAGATAACCAACGCATTATAGAAAACGTTTTCTATTTGTTTTTTTTAAATAAAGACAGAAAATAACCCTATGTTTTACAAGATAATTACTGCAATAACTGGTTTTTATGGGCAATTATTGACAAAATTAGCATTGACTATGTGATTTATATCACCATAATGCGCAAGTTTGCCTGCAATACGGCGACCGTTAATTTTAATTTTGATCATTTGCGGAGGTAAAAAATGGCTGCTGATAATAACTACAGTCTAGGGCCGGTTCCTACATCGGCTAGGAAAGGAGTCGCTTCACTCACCATGGTAATGCTTGGACTCACTTTCTTCTCTGCAAGTATGTGGACAGGTGGTTCACTCGGGACAGGTCTTTCATTCAACGATTTCTTCCTCGCCGTTCTCATCGGTAACCTAATCCTCGGTATTTACACTTCTTTTCTTGGCTACATCGGCTCATCTACTGGCCTCTCTACCCACCTCCTTGCTCGTTTCTCTTTCGGTACTAAAGGCTCATGGCTTCCTTCTGCTTTACTTGGTGGTACACAAGTCGGTTGGTTTGGTGTGGGTGTTGCGATGTTTGCTATTCCAGTACAAAAAGCAACGGGCATTGATACCAACACCTTGATTATCGTATCTGGCTTATTGATGACGGGTACAGTGTACTTCGGCATTAAAGCGCTAATGGTGCTTTCAGCGATTGCAGTGCCTGCGATTGCGATTCTGGGTGGTTACTCAGTACTGACTGCGGTAGACAGTGTTGGTGGACTAGAGCAATTGCAACTTATTAAACCAGAGACGCCAATGGACTTTTCAATGGCTCTTACAATGGTTGTAGGTTCGTTCGTAAGTGCGGGTACGTTAACGGCCGATTTCGTTCGCTTTGGTAAAAAGCCAGCAAGCGCAGTATTAATTACTATGGTTGCGTTCTTCATCGGTAACTCGCTGATGTTTATCTTCGGCGCAGCAGGAGCAGCAGCAACCGGTCAGGCTGATATTTCAGATGTGATGATCGCGCAAGGTCTGCTGCTTCCAGCCATCATCGTGCTTGGCTTGAATATCTGGACAACCAATGAAAATGCACTTTATGCATCCGGTTTGGGTTTATCTAACATCACTGGTCGCTCAAGTACTACAATGTCAATCATTAACGGCATTATCGGTACGATTTTCGCACTTTGGTTATACAACAACTTCGTTGGTTGGTTAACCTTCCTTTCGCTGGCGATTCCACCCATTGGTGGCGTAATCATCGCCGACTTCTTCGCGAACCGTAAACGTTACAAAGATTTTGCAAATGCAGAGTTCCAAACCGTTAACTGGGCTGGCATTATCGCGGTAGCAACAGGCGTAGCCGCTGGTCACTTCCTACCTGGCGTTGTTCCTTTGAACGCAGTGTTAGGTGGTGCAATCAGTTACCTCGTGCTTAATCCTCTATTGAACAACAAAGCTCTGAAATCTCAGGCCGCTTAAGGACACACTATGACAACCTTATTAATCAAGAACGCGAAACTTCAAGACCAAGAAGGCTTGAAACAGATTCTGATTGAAAATGGTCAATTTTCTCGCATTCTCGATAATGGCGCGCAAATCAATCATCAAGGCGACATCCTTGATGCTGAAGGTGGCATTGCAGTTACTCCTTTCTGTGAACCGCACATCCACCTAGATACTACTCAAACTGCTGGTGAGCCTAACTGGAACATCTCTGGCACTTTGTTTGAAGGTATTGAGCGTTGGGCTGAGCGCAAAGAACTGCTATCAATCGAAGACGTAAAGTCTCGTGCCAAGCAAACACTGAAATGGCAGATAGCTAACGGTGTTCAACACGTTCGTACACACGTTGATGTGTCTGACCCAACACTCGTTGCGTTAAGAGCGATGGTTGAAGTTCGTGAAGAGATGAAAGCGTGGGTCGACATCCAGATCGTTGCATTCCCTCAAGAAGGTATTCTTTCATACCCTAACGGCAAAGAGTTGCTTGAAGAAGCAGTGAAGATCGGCGCTGACGTTATCGGTGCTATCCCTCACTTCGAATTCACTCGTGAATACGGGGTTGAATCTTTGCATTATGTGTTCGAGCTTGCACGCAAGTACGACTGTCTGATCGACGTTCACTGTGATGAAATCGACGACGAACAGTCTCGCTTTGTGGAAACATTAGCAGCCCTTGCTCATAAGTTTGAAATGGGCGAGAAAGTAACTGCTAGCCACACCACTGCAATGGGTTCGTACAACAGTGCTTACACATCTCGCCTGTTCCGTCTATTGAAGATGTCAGGTATCAACTTCGTGGCAAACCCGCTAGTGAACATTCACTTACAGGGCCGTTTCGACGATTACCCGAAACGCCGCGGTGTAACGCGCGTTAAAGAGATGCTAGCAGCAGACATCAACGTTTGTTTTGGCCACGATGATGTGTTTGACCCATGGTACCCACTGGGCACAGCGAACATGCTTCAAGTTCTGCACATGGGACTGCATGTAACACAGGTTATGGGCTACGACCAAATCAACAACTCACTTGATTTGATCAGCAAGAACTCTGCTCGCACATTGAACATTCAAGACAACTTCGGTATCGAAGAAGGTAAGCCAGGTAGCTTGCTGATTCTTCCTGCTGACAATGGCTTTGATGCAGTACGCCGCCAAGTACCAGTGCAGTACTCAATACGCCACGGTAAGGTGATTGCAGAGACTCAACCAGCGAAAACAAAAATAAATTTAGATCAAACTGAAGATATCAACTTTAAGCGTTAATATCGTCTATACTAATGATCAAAAGGAAGCTGAGATGCTTCCTTTTGTTGTGTTGGACGAAGCGACAAAACTATCACTAAATCAGTGTAAATCTTGTACATTCGCACGGTATGACAAAAAAAGCACAAATTTCTTAAGCAATGCGTGTACATCTCAAAAGACTGTGTTAACATGCTCTCGCTCTGTTAGCCGGAGTTATTTAAGTTAGATGAATAGTAAAAAATTGACATGTAAAATCGTTACCCGTTTTTGTAAGTAGTTTTTCCTTATTTCTTAGCAATATTAAATAATTCAATTATCAGCGCATTGCATTAAATGCAATCAACAACTTAGAAAATTTATGAATAAGGGACAAATTATGTCTAACACAAATACTGGCACTGTAAAATGGTTTAACGAAGAGAAAGGTTTCGGTTTCATTTCTCAAGACAACGGCGGCGCTGACGTATTCGTACACTTCCGTGCAATCGTTTCTGAAGGCTTCAAAACTCTGAAAGAAGGCCAAAAGGTTTCTTTCGAAGTTGAAAATGGTCAAAAAGGCCTACAAGCAGCAAACGTTGTTGCTCAATAATTAGCTCTTATAGCTAAAAAGAATTTTAAAGCGCTGATTTTTATCGGCGCTTTTTTATGCCTGCTTATAAACATTTCCCCTCTCGATACAGGCTTTCCCCCGTAAACTCTGAACAAATGCAAATCACCAGCCAAGCGTCCTCAACCTAGACTTTCTCAATTAAAGCTCAACGATCAATTTACGTCACTTTTTGTATGCACTTCCCTAGACAACACTTAATTCTCAGTAATCTTTTGATACTAACTCACGCTACGCCGAAAGTTTGATAAGCCCAAATATGGTTAAAGAACAATCCATTAGATTACGCTTATGAATACGCAATCGATATTCATAATAAAAATGAGTTATTTATCCAACCCTCATCCACTAATCATATAATTTTTAAAGCAAAGACCTTCGAAATCCGCTAACCTTGTTCGCAAGTGGCTTAGTTGTTTTGGTATCTGCAGTAAAAATAATGAACAAAGACGAATTTCAGAAATCCACCGCAAATCTAAAAAAAGCGGTGCCTCTTATGATGAAGAACAGGGTGTCAACGACACCTGCAAATTACGCACTTTGGTACACCTATGTCGATAACGCTATTCCCCAGCTGACTCAAGACATGGATGGTGTTTTAGAACACTACGGTATTTGTCCTCCTGCCGTTGGTGAGCAGCTATACAACAATTATGTTGCCAGCAAATCCGAAACCAATATCAATGACCTTCGCGCTAATTTGGAACTGTTAGTTTCTGAAGTTTCCAATTCAATGAATGACACCCTGACCGACACCTCCGCTTTTTCTGACATGATCGATAAAAGCTTCGAGGACTTGGCTCGTGTTGATAATGAAAGCCTATCTATTGATGAAGTCATGTCCTTAGTTCGACAGCTGGTGTCTGAATCCCGTCATATTCGTCACTCTACTCAGTTTTTAAACTCTCAGCTAAACTCTGCAACCTCAGAGATCACCAAGCTAAAAACCCAGTTAGTAGAAGTTCAGAAAGATGCGCTTTTCGATAGTACAACCACACTCTATAACCGTCGCTCTTTCGACCGTGACATAGAAACCCTGTGTGAAGCACAACAATCTTTGTGTCTGATTCTTCTCGATATCGACCACTTTAAAAATTTCAACGACACCTATGGCCACTTGTTTGGCGATATGGTGCTTAAAGCGATCGCTCGCAAGCTGAAGTTAAGTTGCCGTGAAGGTATTTCTGCCTATCGATTTGGTGGTGAAGAGTTCGCGCTGATTGTGCCTAACAAGTCTTTGCGTATTGCTCGTCAACTCGCTGATACCAATCGTCGCTCTCTAGAAAAGCTGTCGATTAAAGATCGCCGCAGTGGTCAACAAGTCGGCAGTATCACTGCATCGTTTGGTGTCGCTGAACTTGAACCCGGCGAATCAGCTCAATCGCTGATTGAACGTGCTGATAAGCTACTTTATGAAGCGAAATCACTTGGCCGTAACCGAGTCATGCCTTTGTAAAACACACCAACAATGCTCTTATCGACATATTAGTCGGCTCGTATTGAGACTAGAAAGCCCCAAAGTTCATTATCTTCGGGGCTTTTTCTTTAGTTGTATAAATTACTTTAGCTAACTAGGATTCACCGTTAGATCTGGAAGCAATAATTCAAGCAGTAGTCTTCACCACTCTTTGCTCTGAACTCTTTATCTTCACTGCATGCCTTTGGTTTACCCTTTGCGTCACCTTGAATCAAACTGATCCAGTGGCGCATCGCTGCAATGGTCTCTTCACGCATTGTGGTTGTTGCTTCCATTGGTGATTGGCCAAACGTGGTGCATGATTCCAACTGAATATCATCAATTTCTACTAGCTCAATACAACCTGTCCCTTTGTGGCAACCAAACATCACCTCTAGGTGGCTGCCACTGCCATCTCGAAACAAGATAGAGTCTGGGTCGTTCTTCTCACCCATGTACGCTACAAACTGCTTAGGGTGCTTCAGACCGCTGTGCTGACCGTCTTTAAAGTAAGCCATAATATGGCGGTAATCGACTACGTAGCTAGTTACGTCTTGATGTGAGCCATTCTCTAGTGGGAATAGTCGATCAAGCAGCTGCTTTGCTTTCACTTGCTTTTCAGTTTGCTGATTAGCATTGATTGTCTCCACGGCAAAGACAGCTTCAGCGATAAATGGCTTTGATTGTTTTTGGATTTCTGTTTTATCGAATGTAAGCATATTCATAGTCTTTCCCTCTTGACCAGTCCGGTGATAACCACCGATTTCTACAGCAAAAATGTGTCCTAGAGCAATTATTCCAAACTAACGTTTAATTTATTTGTCATTTTGTGAATTGCTTAGTTTGTAGATTAGCGCTTTTTTACATACAATTTCACAACAAAAATTTTACAATGTGAATTTTACAAATATGGCCTTGTCAAAAAGTTTAGTTCGTCAGTCACATTTCCTAGGTACGAAAATACGTAACCTAAGAAAACGTAACCATTTAACGATGGAAGACCTGTCTGCGCGTTGTATTAGAATCGACCCAGAATGTGCTCCTTCCGTTTCTTACCTTTCAATGATTGAACGTGGAAAGCGGGTTCCGAGCATCGATATGCTGGAAGTGATTGCACAGGTCTTTCAGAAGAATCCGACGTGGTTCCTCGACGACGAATCTGAACAACAAGCCATTGCTCCTGATAAGGGGAATCGTGGTGGGATAAGTGGCATGGCGCTCGAGCCGAGCTTCCTATTCTCAAACGACATCCTGCAAATTGCGATTCCTGAGATGCTGTCACAAACGGGCATTTCAGGCCGCCAGTTTGCGCACCTCTTGATTCGAGCACACCAAGAGAGCAACCAGAACCACTTCCCTGACCTTGAGCGCGCTGCGGAAGAGGTAGGCTTAAAACGTCTTAACCTCAGCGTAGAAGACCTGATAGACATCGCTAGAAGCCTAGGAATCAACATCCGCTGGGTGACGCGCACGCCGCAAGACGTCGTCGATGAGCTCGGAATTAACGCTAAGCAGTTAGTGACCTCCTTCTTTGAGCCTCCCGGTACTATCTTCTTAAACGAGATTCTTAAAGAGTATCCAACTCGTCTGAAATACGACCTTTCGGTTTATATCGGTCATTGCATTCTGCACAGCAAAGAAGGCCTAAAGAGTGTGTTGTCGGTCGGTAACAACAACACGTGGGACGACAACCAGGTATCAGGCTCTTCACAGCTCAACTCCCAAGATATTCTTCAAGCATGGCGAGACTTTGAATCCAGCTTCTTTGCTGGCGCACTTCTGTGCCCGAAAGTCCCGTTTAGGCAGCTACTTGACCGCACTGGTTACGAAATCGACGTTCACAAAAGAGCAGGGGTTTCCCCCTCTGTTGCGATGCGTCGAATGACTGTAGTATCGCCCTACCCTCACTGGCACTACTTTGATGCTTATGGGCCGGGGAAACTCAAGGCGGTATATCGCGGGAACGGGATTCCGCTACCTTGGGGAAATATGAGAACGGTCGCTGACCCATGTCAACATTGGGCTGTGTTCCGTCGATTATCCGAACCTCGAGCGGGAAGCTCGGCTCAAATCTCCATTTTGAACGTGGGTGATGAGCCAAGAATCTACTGCTGTGAATCCATCAATATGACGGATCCTGCGGGTAACAATCGTGTGTTGTGTGCTGGTATAGATCTCAACCCTGCAATTGATGCTCAAGGCGGTAATTCAAGAGACATAGCAGAGCAGCTTAAAGCGTCATGCGTTAACAATGGTGGCTCTGTGGCAATTCCGCGTAACATCAAAAAAGATCTCACGACAATAGCCAAGATTCTAAATATAAATTGGATTGAACGTGGGATTGAGACAGAGGCGAGGCTTATCTGCTCCAGAGGTGGAGAATGCCCACGCCAACCAAGCTGTTACTCTAAGTGTGGTGAGTAAAAAAGTAATAACAAAAAATAGAACCTAAATTTCAGGCAAAAAAAAACCAATCACAATAAGGGTGATTGGTCATATATTTTGTGTGAACAAAAAAGGTTCACTAACAACGTCAGTTGGCTAGGTGACCCTCGGCTTAAGAAGGGTCACCATTACTAATGCAGCATGCGTGCCAACTTTTAAAACACGTATTTACTACGCATCTGGACACGTATTGGCCGGATATCCTTGTTTGTTTTGCAAACTGGAATTGCAAATTGCAAAATTCAACAAAAACGCTAGTGATTATGTTATTATTAATGAATAATTAAAGATTCATTACCCTTCCCAAAAATGTCATATTTCCCTTAGATTCAATCACTTTAAACAGCAATAAACCTCCCCTAGCTTACTCAAGCTATACGGTTACTCAACATAAACAACACCCTAAACAACGCCCATAAAAAAACGCGAACATTGAGATTCAATATTCGCGCTTATTCGATTTCTATGACAGAAAGAACTTAACCCACGAGACGCCTTTTTATAAAGCGACTCATGTTCGTTGCTCTTTCAATATCTCAGAAAAGATTACTTCTGAGGAGCTGGCTTAGAACGGCTTCGAGACGGTTTGTTTGTCGAAGGTTTGTTGCTTATCGGCTTATTTGACGACTTGCTTGGGCCGTAGCTACCGCCGTAACCAGACTTCTTAGGTTTGCCTGCAGGTTTACCCGCGTTGTTTGGCTTACCAGTACCGTTAGATTTACCCGCACCGCTTGGTTTGCTCAGAGTGTTCTGAGCACCTGCGTTATTTGCAGTAGGTTTATTGCCCGCACTACCGCGTTTAAAGTTGCTGCCGTTGTTTCTTACTGATTTATCTTCAGTTGTCGCAGCTGAGTTGTTTTCAGCAGGTTTCTTACCAGATGTCGGCTTACGCTTTGGAGCCGAACCATTACCAGCTACATGACGCTTGTTCTTACCTGCTGGCTTGTGCCCGCGAGCGTTATCACCAGAGCGTTGACCATCAGCATGTTCACGTGGCTGTTTTGCTTTCTTCGGTTTCTTAGGCTTGATTGGACGTGAATCCAAGCGAGACTCAGGTAACTTATTTACTGGAGAGAAACCTTCCAGTTCACGACGCTCTAGCACTTGTTGAATCAGGCGTTCAATACCGAACAGCTCACCCACTTCATCAGCACAAACCAATGAAATCGCTTTACCTACTTCACCTGCACGGCCAGTACGACCGATACGGTGTACATAGTCTTCTGATACATGAGGAAGATCGAAGTTAACTACTTGAGGCAGTTGCGGGATATCGATACCACGAGCGGCGATATCAGTTGCAACAAGTACTCGTACCTTACCTGTTTTGAAGTTCTCTAAGGCTTTAGTACGTGCACCTTGGCTCTTGTTACCATGGATAGGTGCAGCAGTGATGTCTTGCTCTTCAAGGAAGCGAGCAAGCTTGTTCGCACCGTGTTTCGTCTTGCTGAACACCAACACTTGTTGCCAATCGTTATCTTTGATTAGCTTCGCTAGCATTGCGCTCTTTTTCTTTTTGTCTACTGGGTAGATGCTTTGCTCAACCGTTTTTGCCGTTGAGTTTGCAGGGCTTACTGAAATCTCAACAGGATTGTTCACCAAGCCTTTCGCTAAGCTGCGGATATCATCAGAGAACGTCGCTGAGAACAGTAGGTTCTGACGCTTCTTAGGCAAGAAAGCTAAGATCTTACGAATATCGCGGATGAAACCCATGTCTAGCATGCGGTCCGCTTCATCTAGCACTAGGATTTCTAGTTGGTCAAAACGCACTGCATTTTGGTTGTATAGGTCAAGTAGACGACCAGGTGTTGCCACCAACACGTCACTACCTTTACGCAGTTTTTGCATCTGAGGGTTAATCTTCACACCACCAAACACTACCGTCGAAGTCAGCGGTAAGTTAATACCGTACTTCACTACGCTGCCATTCACTTGCGCAGCAAGCTCACGAGTTGGCGTTAGCACGAGCGCACGAACTTGGTTCTGACGTACGCGAGTACCTTTCGATAACATTTCAAGAATAGGTAGCGTGAAGCCTGCAGTTTTACCTGTACCTGTTTGAGCAGCGGCCATAACATCTTTGCCCGTTAGGACAGCTGGCACGGCTTTCTCTTGTATTGGTGATGGCTTATCGTAACCTTGTGCTTCAATAGCTTTAAGGATCGGTTCAGAAAGGCCAAGGGAGGTAAAACTCATAGATTATTTTCTCAGTTGAATAACATTTAGTATGAGCAACACGTTAAAAAGTGCGTTGCTTCAGCTTTTGCTCATCAAATACATTGATACGGAGCAAAGCGCGGTATTCTGAGGCTTTTCCCCCCATTCAGCAACTAAATTCTAATCGCAGCTAAAATTCAACCTAGATAACTTGTCGCTTCTGTTCGTACATTTTTTCATCAGCGGCTTTCAAGAGCGCATCGACATCATTGTAGTTACTATTGTGAATAACCCAACCCACACTGATTCTGAGATAAATAGAGTGCGCTTCGTACACAACTGGCGCCGAGCATATCGCCTTTCGTAGTTTAGTCACGATTGAAGATACGTGTTGATCATCGATAATGCGTGGCAACAAGACCAAGAACTCATCACCGCCTATCCTTGCAACGATATCTGAAACACGCAGCTCACTTCTTATGCGGTTAGCACACTCGATCAATACCTGATCGCCTGCCGCGTGACCATAAGTGTCGTTGATTGCTTTAAACCCATCGAGGTCGATATTTACAACAGCAAAGGTTCTCGCTCTCTGTTTTTGAGTGGTTTTGAAGGCCTGCTTGAGGCTATACATGAAGTATCGACGATTCGGTAACATCGTTAGCTCATCATGCATAGAGCGGCTATCTGCAATCCGGTACAGACGATAAATAGTAAAGAAGGCAAACGCCAACACTAATATAATGGAGTAGCCTACCAGCCTTACCGCTTGGATTCGATACCAAGGCTCATCCATCAATACATGTTCGTTACCGGAGAGAGCAAGGTACCAACCCCCGTATGGGAAACTCACCTGTTCAGTGGCGAACGCATTATCGAACACATCCTGAGTGCCATAAAAGACAGCGCCATCTTTCCCTGAACTGTTTGCACCACGAATTGCTAATTCATACTTGTTCTCTATCTTGCCGATTCCAACATCTTCAAACAGCTCATCTAAACCGATAACAGCACTGGAGACACCCCAGTAATCTTGATTGAAAGGCGGGTCTCGGAAGATCGGAGTGCGTGCAATGAGGGCTTGTCCACCTTGAAACAGCTCAAAAGGACCGGCAATAAAGGTGTTGCCAAGATTACGGGCTATCTCAACAGACTCCCATTGATTTGGGTGATCACGATAATTAATACCGAGAATCTGCTCATTACCTTCCATCGGGTAAACAAAGTTTAGAATGTCGTCTTTGGCGAGTCCGATAAGTCGAATATGGAAGCCATCTTGAATGATATTCTCAGCAATCTTATCCCAATTTTTCACCTCACCATCGGGGTTGATGGTCACTAAGGTCGAGAAATTATTGAGGATATACATATCTGACACGATCGCGGCTTCAATCCGAGAACGAATAATGGATAGTTGCTTTTTTGCCTCTGAATACGATTCGTTTTTAAGAAAAGTTAATTGCTTGGCATGAAAGAACTCAATTGCGCTTACTATCGCAAGGAAAAAAAGAAAAGATACTACTCTGGCAGACCACTGCTTGCTAGAACCACTTGGCATTTACGAACCTCTAACACTATTGTTCTATATACTGCCTTATAACGGCTCATTTCTGGCTTATTGCCCCAGTATGCCGCTAAGTCATTAAAAATCCATACTGACGTCGACTATCTATCAAATATTGAGTGATCCATCACTTCAAACTTCTTTACTAAACGAATGGTTTAATCAAAAAGGGTTAGTGAACCTTATAAAGCTTACATTGTATTGACTCACGCTTACATTGAAGGATTCATCAATGTTATTTTACATAGACTAATAATCAGCTTGGTACCTCACGACATGAAGTTAAAAACTATCACACTGTGTACATTGCTATCAGCCTCGGTTGCCGTTCACGCACAAGAAAACGTTCAAGCGCCAACCGCAGTGAACGTTCAATCCCAAGCAGATTCGCTCAATTCTCAAGAACAATCTTTCAAGCAATCTGCAGACCTAATTCGCACCACCTACGAAAGCCAGCTTTACACCCTGCCTGCATTCAAAGAAGGTCACTACGGGCTGCGCATGTATCGTCAAACATTAGACGATAAGTATTCAGCGGCGGTGTGGAGCGACATGGCTCGAGTGGCAAGCAAGCTCAGCACCCTGTCGAATGACGTTCAAACCATGGAACAAATCGTACTCTACTCAGAGAAGCGAGTTGCATCTTATATTGGTGATAACGATGAGCGCAGTATTCGACGCTACAACATCACCAAGCACATGCCTGAATACCTTTACCTTGGTGTTGACCTTCTAGGCTCTATGGCTCGTGCTAACGAATACGGTTTAGAACACAAGAACGATGCCAAGCTACGCGAAATCATTCGTCGCTATGACTTCTCACGATACGTGACCAATGAAGACATGGTGAAAGCGTGGGCCGCTCAATTAGCGAATCAGGTTTACTGGTTGCGCCAACTGGGTGAGCAGGATGTCGTTGATGAGTTTGTCGATACCTTCAAAAAAGCGTATCCAGACGATAAAGACAAAAAACTCTCAAGCCAGCAATTCGGCAATAAGATCTATGGTATGACACACGTCATCTTCGGCGACTCAGAATATTACCAACATCAAGTAAGCGAACAAGACCATCAATGGATCTACGATTACTTTAGAGAAAACATCGATACGATTCTGCTGCGTGCGAAAGAAGATGTGATTGCTGAGGTTGGATTAACCTTCTTATTGGCAGGTTTAGAAGATGACCCAGTTCTAGAGAAAACTCGACTCGCGATTCAAGCTTCAATCGATGAGAAACAAGGCATGATCCCTTCAATTACTGGCGATTTTGACCTTGAGTACGGTGAACACCGCAACGTATTAGCAATCATGCTACTCGATTGGCAGCAAGTGAATGAAGCGCCGACTTATGAAGGCAACCCTAAGGTGTTTACTAACATCCCTTACGGACTCATTAAAAACCAACCACCGAAGAACTAGCAACATACCTAGCCTAGGTTCATCATAGAACCCAAAAAGCCTCATACCTTTCAAGGCTGCGGCTTTTTGCTGTTTACTACGTCAGTACTCGTATCAAAAGTTGTTAATATCAAAACCTGCGTAAAGATAAAAACAAAGACGACATCAAGCTCCTGACACGGCTTTGTTCATCACTATCGTAAAATCCCCTTCTGCGTAGCCCTCCGTTAAAGAGACATCATCGCAGAGCGTTTTACAGAAACGATAGACACCTTGAGGGTGATAACTCATCAAGGTATTACGCGAAGGATACTGGCTTGAGTTGAGAAGATTAAAAATCACCGTCTGATTCGCCAGTTCATACATGCGAGTAATCATGTTTGTCAGATAATCAGAATCACGAGAGATGTAGTTCAGTGAACCACTAGCGATGACAATGTCGTGCGCCTCAAGGTTCATTTTGCTCATATCACCCGCCAAAAACTGACAACGATCTTCTGTGTAGTTTTGCTTCGCCTTCTTAAGAAAGCCTGCGTGTTGGTCAACGCCGGTATAAGATTGAATACGATAGATGCTGTCGAGCAGTTCAAACAGCTCGCCATAGCCGCAACCCAAATCTAAAACACTCTTCTTTTCGAAGTCCGCCGCACGAGCGATTACTTCAAAGCGACACAATTGACTCTCTTCGCTAGTCCAACCTAAAGCTTTAGCCTTGTCGCCATTCGAGCGGTTAGTCTGTTTTCGATGATAGCGATACACCTTCCAACGATCGAGCCAGTGCATTAAGAGAAATCCACCCACACTTCACGACCACCAGCCAGCTCTTGGTTATGGTATTGCCATTGATATTGCGCGAGCAGCTTTTCGGTGAGCTCTAACCCTAGACCAAAGCCCAAATGATTGTCTTCTATCGTGCCGTCAGTGTTGTGATTAACAATGGTGACTTTCGAGCCTACCTGAACGATACCCACGGTACCGCTTCCTGTGTGTTGGAAAGCATTGCGAATCAAATTGGTCAGCACGATGCGAGTGAGTCCGACTGGCAACTGGCATTGTGTATCGTCGCTTTCAAGGTTCACAGCCACGGCTTTGCCATTCAATAGATAGCTTAAATCGTGGTTTATTTGTTGCAGCAGTTCGCCGAGATGTACGTTTTCCAGAGGCAGATCTTTGTCTTGTTGTCGGGTAAGCCACAACAAGGTTTCTGTCAGGGCTGTCATGGTGAAACCCGCGCGCTTGATTCGGTCTATCACTTCAAGCTGCTTTTCTGGGCTCTTACCCTTTTGAATCAGCTTCTCTAGCAGTTCACTATTTGTTCTTGTGACCGCAATAGGAGTACGTAATTCGTGGCTCGCGTAACCCAAAAATTTCTGCTCTCGTTCTAAGCTGTTTTGAACCGAACTCAAACTATCACGAATGATGTTAGCCAAGGTGTTCAGTTCACTGAAGTGAAAATCAGGTGTCGGTTCATTGAGGTTATCTTTATCTAGCGATTTGGCCCAGTTCTTTAGCTGCTCAACAGGCGATGCCACCTTACGTAACACCAAAACCAAGATAACGAAAAACAATACAATCGCACCCAGTGCGGTCAAAAGAATCGTGATAAAGTGCGGAAGCCCTTCATCATTAATGAAAGGGTCATGTTTTTGAGCAAACACCGCAGAAACATAACGAACCTCATTACCTTTCATCACCTTCATGGCGAAATAGCCTTTCTCGGGAGGTGAAAATATAGATTTGCCAATGATTATTTTGGTCATGCGGTTAAATTGCAGTTCGCTCTGGTTAAGGTTGTTCTGAATGCTTTGTGGCAAGTCGGTCCATTGGGTCGCCACCGTAAATTCTTGATTGGTCATAGGCTTACCCGGCTTTACCGCATCTTGTTGCGCTTGGGCAATCATAGAGCCACGCATAGCGATATCCATCCCAGAGACAAAGTAATTTACGCTCAAGGCAGAAAGAACCAGAATCGTCGTCACACCTGTAACCAGAATCGCCAATAAAACGTAGATCCTTAGACTTGGTCTGATCTTCATTCTTGTCGTAACTCCTTAATCGCAAAGCCTTTTCCCGCAATGGTGTGCAGCAGCTTATTGTCTTGTTCAGCATCGACTTGTTTACGCAGATTGAAGATATGCACTTTTAAGCTATTACTGTCTGGTTGATCGTCGCCCCACACGCCCTGCATGATGGTCTCGCGAGAAACAGGATCAGGGCTAGAACGCATCAAGATTTCCAGTATTTTGAGTGCGGTAGGCGAAAGCTTTAAAGGGGAATTATCGCGATAGGCTTGATGCTGTTTGAGATCGATTTCCAAATCGCTTACCGACAAGCGGCGAACCTGACCACTGCGTCGCTTCGCCAACACTTGCACTCGAACAATCAACTCTTCCATTGCAAAAGGTTTCACCAGGTAATCATCGGCCCCTTTTGAAAAGCCTGTCAGCTTATCATCAAGCGTATCACGTGCAGTGAGCATCAAAACGGGTGTATCAATGCCCTGCGCTCTGAGATTCTCACATACCTGCAAGCCGTTCATTTTAGGCAAATTGAGATCGAGAATTACCGCGTCATATCGGTTTGCTTCGATGAGGTTGAGTCCAGCTAAACCATTCGCTGCATGATCGCACTGGATATCTTCTAAATCGAGGTAATCAATAACCGCAGTGGCTAAATCGAGGTCGTCTTCAACCAAAAGCAATTGAAGCTTATCTGTGAATTTATTAGTGACGGATTCTGCCATCGTGACGACCTCTATTGTTAGTTGTAGTGTAGCTTTATAGTGATCTTTAATATCTTGTTCGGTAATGAACCTAGACCGAAGTTGCTGAGCCTCGCTCGGCAATCATCAGCCTAGATATCATTAGCTTAGCCATTGTTAAGCTGTTTGTTCAATGCCTTTGACGCGATTTGTGATTTTAAGAATCAGAGACTTAATCTCACACTGAATCATTAACAATGCTGGCGTTAGAATCAGTGTAATAAACGTCGCAAACAAAATACCGTAGCCTAGCGCCGCTGCCGCAGGGATCAGGAACTGAGCCTGCAGAGACGTTTCACTTAATAGTGGCGTCAAACCTGCGAACGTGGTGACCGATGTGAGTAACACGGCTCTTAGTCGACCAGAACACGCTTCAACAATCGCATCGTGAACCGACTTACCTTTCTCTTTGATTAGCTCGTTAAAACGAGAAACCAACAACAAGCTGTCGTTCACCACCACACCGCTCAACGCAAGGATACCGTTTAACGATAGGATACTGATTGTTAAGTCATTCCACCAGTGCCCTAAGATTGCCCCAACAATGCCAAATGGAATCGCTGTCATGATGATCACAGGTTGAATGTAAGACTTCAGCGGGATAGCAAGCAGCGTATAAATCGCTATCATGGCAAGTATGAACATACTCATCATTGAACTAGCCGTCTCTTCTTGTTCTTCCGTTTCGCCAGCAAAGTCGACCGTTAATCCCGGGTATTGCGCTTCTAAATCGGGTACTAATGTGTCTTGCAACTGATGAACAAGCTCAGCAGGTGCAACCACGTCTTTATCTAATACTGCACTGATGTACACCGCTCGTTGGCTATCAATACGTGTGATCTCTGATACTTGGTAATCAGAATATACTTCAGCAACGGTGCTCAAAGGCACCACGGTACCGTCGTTGGTTCTCACGCTCGATTGCTTGATATCCGCAATGGTTTGGCGATCCGATTCTGGGTAGCGCACTCGAACTTTTACCTCATCCTTACCACGTTGGAACTGCTGAACAATATCACCACTAAACGCTTGCAATACTTGCTGTGAAAGACTTGCAGTATCAAAGCCTAACGCACGGCCTTGCTGTGTTAATTCAAAACGATACTGAGGCTCACCAAGATCCAAGTTATGGTCAATACCACTCACACCTTCAATCGCTTGCAGCTTGGTTAAGAACTCATTACCCGCCGCAGTCACTGATTCTTCGTTCCACGCTTTCAATTCTACTTTGAAGTTGTCGACCATCTCCATTTTAGACAAGACTTTGAGCTTCTTAACCCCTTCCATCTGGCCCACAGTCTCTTGCCAAGCATCAGCAAACTCATTCGATGTGTAGACACTGTCGCTGTCCAATTCAATTTTAACTTGACCAGAGTCATCAGCATCCGCGATAACTTGAAGACTCAGCAGTTCAGATGCTTCATCTTGAGCACCGTATTGCGCTCTCAGAGTTTCATCCGTTTGGGTTGCCGCCGCTTCAAGCACCAACAAGTTTTGTTGTGTTTGACCAAAGCTCGCATCGTTTTGCATCGACATATCGGCAGTTACCGTATCGCCCGGCATATCAGGGAAGAACGCTACACGAACCGCCCCCGTCATTGGTAACCCAGCAACTAAAATAAGCAATGACAAGAAAACCATCACTACCGCATAACGCAGTTTCAACGCCCATTCAATTACGGGGCAGTAGATACGCTTATTAAACCAACCTAGCCCAGTATCGGCAGCATGTTGAACGCGAGCCCACAGCCCCTTCTTCTCACTACGCTTAGTATTAATATGAGCAAGGTGCGATGGCAGAATGAACTTAGACTCAACTAAAGACAGCAACAAACAGATAATCACGACCGTGCCGAATTGAGCGTAAATTTGCCCCATTTTACCGTCAACATTCGCTAACGCTAAGAAGGCAACAACTGTCGTTAACACACCAAATATAGTTGGTGATGCCACCTTCATGGTGCCTCGTATAGTACTGCCTATCGAATCGCCTTCTTCTTTGCGCGTGGAATAGATACTTTCCCCAACCACCACCGCATCATCGACTACTATCCCGAGCGCCATAATGAAACCAAAGGTGGTCATTTCATTGATGGTTAACCCCATGAAGGTATCTGTCATGAAGAACATGGTGCCAAAAAAGACAAACGGTAAGCCAGCTGCTACCCAGAAAGCGACACGCACGTTTAAGAATACCGCTAACACCATGAACACCAATGCAATACCGGTGAGCGCGTTCTTCATCAATAGGCTTAAGCGGTCTTTGATCATGGTACTTTTGTCGTACCAAGTTTCGATTTCGACATCGCTCGGCAGCATGTTGCTGTTTTCCCAGCGTTCTACCACTTTCTCTGCTTGTTCAACAATGCTGACGACGTCTCCGTATTCATCCATCACGATCTGAATTGCCATCGCATTCTGTTGGTTATAACGAGAAAGCATGAAGGTATCATCAGCAAACATGTCTTCAACGTTGGCAATGTCACCCAAGGTAATTTGCGTACCATCAGTCGTCGTCATCACCGGAATCGCGTTGAAATCTTGGATCTCATACGCCTGTTCAGAAACCTTCAAACGAACCGTTTTTTCGCCATTACGAAGGCTCGTCGAGATAGCCGCAGAAGATTCCGCATTGATCGCTTCAGAAACGTCAGTCAGTGTTAAGCCGTATGCCTGTAGCTTGTTCTCATCAACCTCAACTGAGATCATAGGGTCAGCCTTAGCCTTGATTTCCAAATCACGAATTGATGACTGGCTCAATAGATCTGATTTCAATTGCTCGGCTAAGCTTTGAAGCGTTGCTCGGTCTGCGTCACCATAGATCTGCACCCATAAGGCATGATCTTGCATGCGAGCTTTATCAATCACAGGATTATCAGCGCCAGAAGGCAGGTTATTGATCGCATCAACCTTAGTTTTAACGTCAGTTAACAGGGTATCAAGATCATAGGTGCTCGTTTTTTCAATCGAAACATGGCTACCATTCGCATCAGAAGTTGACGTAATACGCTTAATGCCCGGTACGGTTTCTAACGCATCTTCAATCTTAATCGCTAGGCCTTCTTCCGCCTGAATAGGGTCACCACTGTCATAGGTCACAGACACTGTCACCACATCGGGTTCAAGGCTTGGAAATGCTTCTTTACGCAATGAGTTCAGTGATAACAGGCCTATGATGATCACGCCCACTAACAACAAATTCGCTGCTACAGAGTTATTCGCGAACCATGCGATTGCGCCAGTGTGTGGTTTAGTTGGCTTCTGGTTACTGTCCGCTTGGTTATTCGGTTTCAACTCATGAGACATGACTACCCCTCCGCCTTAGCCAGAACGACCATGCCCGCTTTAAAGCTACTTAACGGACGCTTAACCACTTGAACACCGTCACCAATTTCCAAGTTCAATTTGGTAGGATCGATGTAAATAAAACCACCCTTTTCAAATTCAACATTCGCGTTTGATTTAGAAAGCAGACCGTTGTCATCCACAAACCACAGGTCACCTTGTTGCGAAAGTGCAGAAGCCGGAAGCTCCCACAATTGAGTTAGTTGCTTACCCGAGATCGTCGCTTGCACGAACGTGCCTGGATAAAGATCTTTCTCTTGCTCCAAAGGGTTATCGACTTTCACGATCAATGAGCGCTGACGCGTATCTTGTTGTAAGTGCTGCTCAACACGCTCGACATAACCTTGCCATTGGAATTGACCGTCAGAACTCGATAGAGTCACTGGCCACGGCTGCTCTTTCAGTTGGGTGTTATCGCTGTTGGGTAGGCTCAACCATTGGCTTTCAGAAAGGGGGACAGAAACTTCAACCTCATCAACGCTGTATAACGTGGCTATCTGAGCGCCCGTTTGTGCGTAGCTTCCCGGTTGAACATCACGGCTCACGACCAACGAATCAAAAGGGGCAACCAAGGTTGTTTTTTCGAGGTCTTGCTCAGCCTTCACCAATTCAAGCTTGGCGTTCTCCAAGGCTGCTGTTACTTGTGCCAGTTGTGGTTCGCGTAATACTAAAGGTGAATCCGGCTCGCCAGACAAACCAGAGCGTTGCCATTCAGACTTAGCTTGTTCGCCTTGTCTCTGCTCTTCCAACAAATCCAGTTGAGCTTGAGCCACATTTGCCTTCGCTTGGGTTACCGCTTGTTGGTAACTGGTCGAATCGATATTAGCGATCACTTCACCTTGGCCAATCACTTGCCCAGTTTCAAACTGCGAGCTGATCGTTTCTACTCGGCCACCAACTTCCGTCGAAAACATCAATTCGTAACGCGACTTCGCTTCCCCGTAACCCACCACTTCTGCTTGGTAGTCACCGAGAGTGGCAAGTACCACAGACACTTGCTGTTGTTGTGAAGCAGGTAAGGTCGTCGTATCAATAGACTTGGTTTGAATAGGCGTAGCTTGAGGTTCTGAAACCGTTAGTTCATTCGTCTTTTGAGGAGCAGGAGCCACTTGTGAATCGTTGTAAGCAAGGGCAGCAAAAATGCTTGAACCAGCCACTAAGGTGATTGCAATTGTGATGGTGTTCAGTTTCATGAAGATACTCCCAAGCCCAGAGCTAGGCCTAAATCAATTCGGTTTACGAGACGGTTATAAATGGTTTGTGTTAACTGCGCTTCAAGGTCATAGGTTTGCTGCTGAACAGTAAGTAGATCAAAAATGTCGACCAAACCCTGACGGTATTTCTCTTCATAGCTAGTGAAGCTGCGTTGTGCGCTTACCAAGGCGTTCGTTAGGTGTTGCTGTTGAAGCGTTAATGAGGACTCTTGCCCCATTGCATTTTCCACTTCATTCACCGCATTGAGCAGTGTCTCTTGGTAAGCCCAGTAGCTGGTTTCTGTGGTTAGGTCAGCAATTTCTGCCTGTGCTTTTAGCTTGCCACCTTGAAACAGTGGTGCTGACACTTGGCCAAGCGCACTCCACAAAGGTCCGGTAAGCAGCGCTTCGCTCGGAGAATCCGCCATATCGGTTAGGCTGGCAGATAAGCTGATCGACGGCAGCATCGCTTTGTACGCCGCGTCAGCACGCAATGTTTCTGCTTCGATATTGAAGAAAGCCGCTTGAAGATCGGGTCGACCTGCTAGATCTTGTGTCGGCATATTGTCTAGTGGATTAATGATGGTTGGAAACGAACCTAGCTCAGCAAGGGATAGCTCATCAGATTCACCACTCCACTGACCCGTTAATAAAACCAATTCACGTCGGCTTTGTGCAAGCTGCTCACGGTAATCAGCTAAGGTTGCTTGAGTCGATGCGCTGCTCGTTTTTGCATTATCTAGATCTTCAAGGCTACCTAGCCCTGCGCGATAACGTTCTAAAACAAGTTCTTCATTGTTTTCTAGAATCACCAAACGTTGCGATTCGATATCGACAAGCTGTTGCTTCAAACTGATATCAAGCCAACCTCTCATCACACTCGCGACCAAAAGATCTTGAGCGCCCTGAAGGTTAGCCTGAGACGTCGCAATGTCTTTCAAAGCGGCGTTGTTTGTGTCTGCAAGCTTCTGCCATAGATCGAGCTCCCAACCAACCGTGACATCAGTGGTGTAGGTTTCAGTCGTGCTTGAGCCGTCAGTGCCTTCGTCAGCTTGACCAGAAAAGCTCGCATCGACAGTTGGTAAGCGATCACCTGAAGTTACACCTTGCAGCGCATAAGCTATTTTGAGTGCTGTAATGCTTTGTTGGATGCTTGGGCTGTTCTGCAGAGCGCGCTCGATATAGAGGTCGAGCTCCGGTGCATTCACTAAATCGGTAAGTTGTACGTTCTCTGCGTCTAGATCTTGTTGAGTAGAAGCCTGTTGAATCAGCTCTGCGAGTAAGCTTTGTTGTGTCTGATTAGTGCTTTGCTCAGCGAGTGAAACATAGTCGGCCTGACTGGTTGTCGTGCAACCCATCAATCCGATTAGAGCAAGTGAAATAAGGGAATGTTTTAAAGGAAGATTCAATTTCATCTTCTTGTCTCCTGTAAGAATGGAGACAAGATAACGAGCTGGGGGTTAAGAGAGGGTTAAGGCGAACGTTAACCCCAAAAGAAAATACAAAAAGCGTACGTTTAAACTTCAGCTTTACGCTTCTGACTTGCTTGAAAAGAGCCCACCGATTTTATAACCGATCGCATAGCAAACCACGGCGACAGTAACAAACACCAATGCCGAGAAGAAATACGCTACAGACGCTGCGACACCAGCCCCCCACACCACGCTGAACACCAAACCGAGATAAGCCTCTTTTGGCCACTGGTAGATAGGAAACTGAGCGCCGCCAGCAATTAGGTAAACCATCGCAAACAAGCCAATGAAGGTAACAATAAGACCGATGAGAACGCGAATGTTCATGGAGAGACCCTTGATTAATTTAGCTTGGTTGCCATTGTTCCTAATCGAAAGCGGATATGCTTAGTCGGAACCGAATGTTCTCAATCGAAATCGAATGTTCTTAATCGAAGCCGAATGTTATTAATCGCAACCTGATGATATTCAAGTATATCGGATAAAAGGAACTGGCTCTATTACTCTTCCGAGTGAGCTTTTACTCACGATAGACAAATCACAGTCGACGGCCAAAACCTGATTTCGCCTGATTAACAGGCACAAAAAAGCGGACACCCTCCTTACGTTAACTCCGTAAGTAAAGTGTCCGCTTTAACTGAATATAGCTTAAAGCAGGATGAAAATACCCGCTAAGCATGCACTCATTAGGTTTGCTAGCGTACCAGCAGCTACAGCTTTCAAACCTAAGTTTGCAACTTCAGCACGGCGCTCTGGTGCCATAACACCGATTGAACCTAACTGAATCGCGATAGAACCAATGTTAGCAAAGCCACATAGAGCAAAAGTCACGATCACTTGGCTGTGTTCAGATAACAGAGCTTTGTTCTCAACGAAGTCGATGAAAGCAACAAACTCGTTCATAACGATCTTCTGACCGATGTAAGAACCCGCCATCAATACTTCGTCACTTGGGATACCGATCAGCCATGCAAGAGGCGAGAACAGGTAACCAAAGATAGCTTGTAGCGTAATACCCGCAAAACCGAACGTTTCACCTAGGCTTTCTAGGCCAGTGTTGACCATCGCAATCACACTCACGAATGCAACCAACATAGTACCAACCGCTACCGCAACCTTCATACCGTTCATCGCGCCGCTTGCCAATGCATCAATCACGTTGCTTTGATCAGCTTTATCTAGTTCGATATGGTCGTAATCACTTGGTGTGCTGCGCTCAGGAACAATGATCTTCGCCATTAACAGACTGCCCGGAGCCGCCATAAAGCTTGCAGCGATAAGGTATTTAAGCTCAACACCAAGGCCAGCATAACCACCAAGTACACTACCCGCTACCGACGCCATACCACCTGCCATTACAGCAAACAGTTCCGAACGAGTCATAGACTTTAAAAAGGGACGAATAAGAAGAGGAGACTCACCCTGAGAAAGGAAGATATTACCTGTAGCAACCAGAGATTCAGCTTTACTTGTACCCAGCAGTTTTTGCACCGCTCCGCCCAAGATTTGAATCACTTTCTGCATAACGCCTAAATAATAGAGCGCAGAGATCAAAGCACTGAAGAAGATAATGATTGGAAGTACGCGAATCGCGAAAATGAAACCTTCAGTAGCCAGATCACCAAATAGGAAAGCGATACCAACGTCTGCAAAACCAAGCAAACTCGAAACGCCATTGCTTAGGCTTGTTAACGCCAGTTGTCCCCAAGGGAAATACAATACTAAGGCTGCAAAACCGATTTGAAGTAATAGTGCACGAGAGACCGTTTTCCAGTTAATTGAAGAACGACTTTCAGATAACAGGTACGCGCAAGCAATCAGTGCAAGAACACCGACAAAACCAAATAGAATATTCATAATGTGTCCTAGTAATCCTTAAAGAGTGAACATGAGCCAAGCAAATGACATCAAAGGAACAGGACAAAGAACCGCAAGCAAAACGCTACGCGATGAAGGAGCTAACAGGGTTAGCGAATGTAACAACGAGTTGTTCATGTAAAAAATCACCTTATACAAGCAGTGGAACGTAGCTGGTCCGGTCCGTGGGGTCATTCACATATCCATGTGACGGCTTGTATTGGCTAAGCACCGGCTTAAAACCGGAAGAGAAGTATAAACAGTTAAGTGAGACTTTCATCACATTTTTTAACGCAAACGATCGCGCGATCAAGGATTAAGCAAAATGTATTGTTTGTCGTCGTTTTCGAGCTTCAAAACTGTAAACAATCTGTAGGGAGTTGAATTTGTAATGTTAAGTCTTTAAGTGTGTGAGCGTAATCACTCGGTTAATTCTGTGTGATTCTTACTACTTTTCTGTGCTCTGCCTCATTTCCCGAGACTTCAAGATTCATCTTAAGTTTAGATGCGTATATACTTTGTATGACCTCACCAAATAATTATCTATAAAATACCAATAGAGCTGATTAGATATAACAGCCATCGAGACTAAGAGAGGAAACACGTGAAGAAAATGGAAGCTCCGCACGATATGAACATTGGAGCTAAATTCAAAACAAATAGACACGGTTATGTGACAGTAGTTGAATATTATAATACTCATACTGTTATCGTCGCGTTTGAAAACACCGGAAATATTCGAGCTATCAGTGCGGCTAAATTACGTACAGGTCAGCTAACTGATCGTTCGGTTGCTCCTGAGTCAATTATGATTGGCGAACAGGTTGAATCGGTTAAACACGGAATATTAACCATTACTCAAGTTGAGTCTGAAAATATTGTCGTGTTAACAAATGCTGATAATGAAGAAATTAGAATGCTATTGCCAGCAGTACAAAAAATGAAAGACAAAGTTGAAGATATTGATGAAGATAAACTTGAAGCATCAAAACCAACCTCTCTAAGCCAGCTAACTAAAAGAAGTAAAAAGACTAAAGACGTTAATAGCATGCTTAAGAAAATGCTTACCGATTACGGCCGATACGATTAATTCAATATTTTGTCTTAGCTAAACCTTTCAAGATTCATATTCTAATATCCAAATAAAGATCCTCCTCCCTTTCTAAATAAAAGACGTTGCATATTCGAGTGAAAAGTTAAATTTGATCAAAGTCTCACTCTGGATCTTTACTACAAATTAACGAGATCTCCATCACAATCTCATTTTAGTTTTGTGATGGGGATCTTATTGAAATCTGAATACTTCCATTACTATGCTCTCACACAATAAGAGAACGAAGTTTCTCAACCCCTAAAATCCAATTGAGACAAATATTATGAAAAAGATTCTTGTAGTTTGCGGTAACGGCCTTGGTACTTCTCTAATGATGGAAATGGCAGTAAAAGAAGTCGCTAAAAAAATCGGTTTCGAAGCAGAAGTTGATCACGAAGATCTATCATCTGCAGCATCAAGCAATGCGGATATTTGGGTTGCAGCAACAGACGTTGCAAACCAACTAAAAGACGCTGGTAAAGAGAATATCATCAGCCTTAAAAATATTTTTGACAAAGCATCTATTGAAGAACAACTAAAAACTTTCATGTAAGGTCAAAATTATGCAAAACTTTTTCGAGTTCATGCTCGGCTTATTAAAAGAGCCGGCGATCATGGTAGGTTTAATTGCTTTTATCGGCCTGGTTGCACAAAAAGCAGATGTTTCTACCATTCTAAAAGGCACAATTAAAACCGTAATGGGTTTCCTAATTTTAGGTTTTGGTGCTGGCGCTCTTGTTGGCGCACTAAATAACTTCTCTGTTGTATTTACTGAAGCATTCGGCGTAAGTGGTGTTATTCCAAATAACGAAGCAATTGTTGCATTAGCACAAGAAGCATTCGGTTATGAAATGGCTCTAATTATGTTCTTCGCATTCGTTGTGAATATTTTATTGGCTCGTTTAACACCTTTAAAATATATTTTCTTAACGGGTCACCACACAATGTTCATGTCTATGCTGGTAGCGGTAATCCTGTCTACAGCTAACATCGAAGGCACTGCTCTCGTTGCAATCGGCTCGATCATTGTGGGTTCACTGATGGTTATCATGCCTGCACTTGCTCAAAAATACACAGAGAAAGTGATGGGTACTGATCAGTTGGCGATGGGTCACTTCTCAACGTTCTCATACTTAGTATCGGGTTACATTGGTAGCAAGTTTGGTGACACTTCAAAATCAACAGAAGACATCAACGTACCTAAGAGCCTAATGTTCCTGCGTGATACGCCAGTTGCTGTAGCAACAACAATGGCTATCTTCTTTATGTTTGCCTCAATTGTTGCTGGCGGTGACTTTGTTGAAACAGTATCAGGCGGTCAAAACTGGGTAGTATTCACCTTCATGCAATCTCTTGTGTTTGCCGGTGGTGTTTACATCGTACTGCAAGGTGTGAAGATGCTGATTGCTGAAATCGTTCCTGCATTCAAAGGTATCTCTGACAAGCTAGTACCGGGCGCAAAACCTGCTCTAGACTGCCCTATGGTATTCCCTGTAGCACCAAACGCGGTACTTATCGGTTTCCTTTGTTCTTTCGCTGCTGGCCTACTAGCAATGGCAGTTCAAGGCGCGCTTGGCTGGACAATCATTGTAGCTGGCGTCGTTCCACACTTCTTCGTAGGTGGTGCAGCAGGCGTTTACGGTAATGCGACAGGCGGTCTACGCGGTGCAATTCTCGGTTCATTCACGCAAGGTCTGTGTATCTCTTTCCTACCAATGCTACTGCTTCCAGTACTGGGTGGCCTTGGTCTTGAAGCGACAACGTTTGCTGACTTCGACTTCGGCGTTGTTGGTCTTATCCTAGGGTGGATTGTTTCATGAGCTTATTCGATTTAATTGGTAACCAAGGCGTTATCATCAACTCTGAAGAGAACCTAACGGTTGATGCTGCGATAGATGTGACCTGTTCAACACTGCTAGCGAGCAACAAAATCGAAGCAAGCTATGTTGAAGCTATCAAGCAAAAACACAAGGATATTGGCGCGTACTATGTTCTAGCACCAAAGATTGCGATGCCTCATGCTCGCCCTGAAGATGGTGTGAACGAAGCATCACTGCAAGTAACGGTATTCAAGAAGGGTGTTGATTTAGAGTCAGAAGACAACGGTGACGTTTACCTTTCGATTACTCTGGCAGCGATGGACTCAGATAGCCACATCCATACGATTATGGCGCTATCAGAGTTGTTCCAAAATGATGATGACATCGATGCCATCATCGCAGCGGAAACTGAGCAAGCGATCATCGAGATCTTAAAACGATACTAATCTCGATATAAAGATCCTGATAAGCCCCCATGAAAAAAGCGATAGCCTCGGCTATCGCTTTTCTGTTTCTGGTGCTTGGTCATTTCTCATCGAATATGAGTTAAGGCATCACACCTAGAAAGCATTCAGTGGCGTTAAAACGCGTACATTCGTTTGTCTGTCGATAATTCAAAGCAATATTGCGCGTGTTTATTAAGGCACTCAAACACTTCTCGATCCAACTTAAAGTTATCAACGTGGTCCCTCAAAATAGCGAGAGTCTCTTCTAACGTCATGCCTCCACGATAAGGTCGAGACTGAGTTAGCGCTTGAAACACATCCACCACAGCAACAATTCGACTGGGTTGATCCAACTCTTCCGCCGTTTTTCCCATTGGGTAACCCGAACCATCTAACCTTTCATGATGATCAGATGCCCACTGACAAACCTGAGGTGAACTGAACAACTCCTGCAATGCGAATCGAGTGTCCGTTGCATGGCGTTTAATACAGCAATACTCTTCTTCAGTGAGTAAATCCGGCTTATGCAGAATGTCATTAGGGGTTTGCAGTTTACCGATATCATGAACCAAACCTGCTAAATAGAGTTTGCGCTGAGTGGTGTAGGAATAACCCAGTTGTTTGGCGAGGTATTCTGAAAGCTGCCCAACCTTTAAAGAGTGCTTAAAGGTAAACGAACTTTTGGTATCAACAACATTGGCGATAAACTCGGCAAAGGCCACCGTCTCATCCAGCGACATTTGCTGGGAGAAAAATGGCACAGGTTCAAAGTTATCCCTCATGTTCTCGATGTATGGAATCTCCATAGAAAACCAGAAGTCATCCAAATCAACCAACTCGCACATGTGTTGCACAAGGTTGGTTTCGAACATCTCATCCGCTTGTTCAGTCAAACGTTCAATGATGCACGCTTTGCCATCTGGTGTTAGGTTTCCATAACGATCAGAAGAGGTTATGCCGTATAGATAATCGACTCTATCGGCAAGCATCACGATGGCAGCTAGTTCTCTTTCTAACTCGCTGATATGAATAGCCCTTAGCTCAGACCACGGAGTATGGTGATAAAGAACCGGCTTAGCAAATATAGAAAGAACTGGGCACTCTTTTAAGATTTGGTAGCCCTTTTGACAATGGTGATAGCTTGAGTCAGGTACAAACCCAGACGTTAAACTGAGCTGTTCATCAATTTGCGAGACACCACAGTCGTGAATCAAGCCTAACGAAAACGCGAGCTGCGCTTGCTCTTCTTCCCACCCCACACTCAGAGCACATCGATACGCGATATAGCCCACTCTCTGTCCATGATTTTTACTTTCGAAACCGACGTTATCAAGCGCCTTAGCAATACCGAATAGAGCCTTCCTTAGGTCCACGGTCACGTCCTGGCAATGTTGATTCATTATTTAAGCCTAGCATTTTTATATTTTTTATATATTTAGGCCGCTAATACTAATGCATAGCTAATGATTATATACACAACTATTGTAAGGTTTAATGAGTTTCGTGATAGAACCAACGTATCACGAAAAATCCGCACTACAAATGGTTGCATATTAAAAATCATGCGACATTATAGCCTGCCGACTAAGATTCGCTTAAATAAGCAGCCATAAGAAAAGGAAAGACATGTTTAAAACGGTTATCGACAACGAACTCTCCATCGCATTGGTTGAAGAGAGCTTCGCTTCTCACTACGCGGAAATCTCACAAAGCCAGAATGAGTACCTAAGTCAATGGCTCGTGTGGCCGCCACATTGTAAAACCGAGCAAGACTTTAGGATCTTCATCCAACGCTCGCTACACGATTATGCCGAAGGGAAAAGCATGACTTGTGCAATCGTGTATCAAGACAAGGTCGTCGGTAACTGCAGTTTCAATACCATTGATCATGATAAGCAAAAGGTGACGATAGGTTATTGGTTATCTGAGACATACCAAGGAAAGGGGATTGTGACGCGCGTTGTCCAGAAGCTGATTGATGTTGCTTTCAATGAGTTAGATATGGAAAAGGTAGAGATATCAGCCGCAACCGGTAACCAAAGCAGCCGCAAGGTTTGTGAGCGCTTACATTTCACGTTAGAAGGTATTATAACTCGTAACGAGAACTTGAATGGCCGCATCGTAGACCACGCTATTTATGGACTTCATCGCTCTAAGCTCTAGGCTCTAGGCTCTAGGCTCTAGGCTCTAGGCTCTAGGCTCTAGGCAGTAGTACTAAGAAGTCACTAGCTTGTAAATCGGAATATGAAAAAGCCACGGTATTAGTCCGTGGCTTTGTTATTTGACGAGCCTGAAGAGTTCTTAAAGCTACAGTTTATGCGATCTTAGGAATCACGATACTGAACTTGGCACCACCATGGTTGCTGTCGTCGATTTTGATATCCCAAGAAAGTTTTTTAGCCGCCGATAGAGCAATCGCGAGGCCCAACCCCAATCCACCGTTGGTCGACGTTCTGCTTGAGTCTAGTCGAGAGAACGGAAGGAATACCTCATCACGCCTATTCTCTGGTATTCCAGAACCATTGTCTTCAATCACCACCAGCCAGTTTTCTGAGTTCTCATCCAGCGTCATCCACACTTTGTCTTGTGTGTAATTACCCGCATTCTTGAGAACGTTATCGAACACCAAGCGTGCCATTGAGCAATCACACTTAATCTTGCACTCTAGCTGTACCTTAGATTCAAAGGTGGCATTGTCTAGTTTCGAGTAACGAATTCGGTCTAGGCAATACTCACGAAGATCGGAGGTCACTTTAACGAGCTCAAAGAAAGAGTTATCCATGACATTCAACTTCGACAGCATGATGATTTCTGACGTGAGCTCGTTGATATCCTCAATGTAGGTATCAATGTCATCGAAAAGAACCTGATGATTATCGGGGGCTCCCCTTCTTAGGATATCGGTCGCCAGTTGAATACGACTTAGCGGAGTTCGTACTTCGTGTGGGATAGCTTGAGCGAAAATATGACTTTGTTTTACTTTGCTTTCGATCTCTTCAGCCATGAAGTTAAAACTGCTGGCCAAATCAGAAACAGGATGGATGTCGTCCATGTCAGATCGAGTACTAAGCTTGCCCTTACCAAACTGTTTCTGCTTCTCGACGAGCAACTCTATTCTTTCTTGAAAACGCCTCACAGGTAAGTAAACACTTGCTCCAATCGCCACAATCACAGCCAACAACAGCCCTAACAAAAAGTGTCGTTCTGAGTCTTCGTACCATTCAATGTCAGGAGAGAAAAAGTCCCCTACCTCACTGAACCCAAAACTGAATTTAGAGTTTGGTAGCTGAAACACGGTCGAATAGAGGTTGTCATCACTTAGATATATCGGCACACCGTTTAAGGTTGTGTATAACTCACATTGTTGGCAAGGCGCCTCGCCCGACCAATTCTCCAACAGGCGTAAATTGAAGATATAAAATTGTTGGTAGCCTATTCTATCGAGCTCTTTATAGAGTGAGTTTTCTTGATTGTGTTGACGAACATACTGCTCCGCAAAGTAGATGCCATCATTGAGGAAGGTTTCGATCTCGGTGCGTCGCATGTACCCCTCACCAAGGTTCAAGAACAAAAATATCGTTGCCGACATCCCAGTCACAATCCCAAGGTATAAGCGAGCAAACATCGAAACCGAGAGAAGCTTCGTAGCAATGAACTTACGCAACCAGCATGTACCCCTTGTTGCGAACCGTACGAATCAACTGTTTGTCTTTTGCGTGAATGCGCAGCTTTCGGCGTAACCCAGACACGCGCATATCAATCGAGCGGTCGTTGAACGCGTAATCTATCCCTCTAAATAACTGACAGCACTGGTCTCGAGTCACGACCTGACAGATGTTATTAACGAGAAGGTTTAAGATTTCAAATTCAGCAGAAGTAAGCTTGAGGTTTTGGCCGTAGAGCGTGGCACTTTGAGCAGAGCTGTTGATTACAATATCGCACTGTTTTTCAGCCGTAGTTTCTTGCGCAGTTTTTACGGGAGTCGCTCGACGCAATAACGCTTCAATTCGCGCTAACAAGGCATGGCCACGAATCGGTTTGGCAACGTAATCGTCCGCACCAAATTTAAACAAGCTGACCTCGCTCATTTCATCGGCGGAAGCCGTTAGCACTAAAATCATTCCATTATAAAACTCACGGGCTTGACGGCAAATTTGCGCGCCGCTCATCCCTGGAAGCATCAAGTCCAACAGCACTAAATCAGGTTCAATACTACGGATCGCTTCAAGTGCCAAGTTCCCTTCATGAACAACGCTAACATTGTAACCTTCAGCTTCGAGGTAAAGCGTCGTTAGACGAGCTATCTCTTGGTCATCTTCAACAATGAGCACTTTGGTTTTCGACATTCCTATCACCAGTATTTATTAAAAGCGAAGGCAGTATATATACTGGTCATAGATCATCAATGTTGGAATCAGAGCCCTACATTTACCGTACGCAAAACATAGTAATCACTTTTGTACATACACGTTTACAGAATAGAGAACCAACAACCGGTGCGCCTTGGTTTATCAAGGTTTCCTCCTTCAGAGCACACCATTTTGATGTGCAAGGAAAGTGGCTCTTTGATAAAAGCGAACTGCTGCTAAACCTAACCTGTACAACAAAGCAAAAAGAGAAGCTGATAAAAGCCAGATACAACGCAGAACACGACTGTTTAACGGAGCTTTATAATCGCCGTGGGATCAGCAACCTTCTAGAAACCAGCATTGCCTATCGCTCACCGTTTGAATTGATGTTTGTCGACCTTGATGGCTTCAAATTAGTTAATGACACTTATGGGCACACTGTCGGAGACCAACTACTCAAACAGGTTGGTGAACGCCTTAAACAGTTGGTTGATGAGAAATGCATGATAGGGCGATTTGGTGGCGACGAATTCATTGTGATTGCCCACACCTGCCGAAATCAAAATATCCCACTACTTTGCTCTCGCATCATTGATGCCTTAAACCGAAGTTTCCATATCAGAGGCATCGGCAGTTTATCTGTCGGTTGCAGCATAGGTACCGCGCATTTCCCTGATAACGCGGTTGACCAAGAAACATTGCTAAAGCAAGCGGGTATGGCGATGCATCTTGCAAAAGCGAATGGTCGAAACCGCTTCCAAACGTTTACCCCAGACTTAGCACAAACCCTGCATCGCAAAGTAGAGATCCGCCATCGACTGGCACGCGCCATAGAAAACGACGATCTCAACCTTCACTATCAACCGATCATGAACACCAACAGCGACAAGGTGAAAGGGTTTGAAGCCTTGCTTCGATGGTCAGACAAAGAGCTAGGTAACATAGGCCCTGATGAGTTTATTAGCTTAGCGGAGGAGACGGGGCAGATTGTACCGCTCGGGAAATGGGTTCTGAACTCTGCACTCAAACAGCTATCGATATGGCAACGTGAGTTTGATAGTGAGTTGATGATGAGTATCAATATTTCGAGTATTCAGATGCACGCGACCTTTGCCGAGCAGCTATTAGCAATGTTGAACTTCTACAATATCCAACCTCAAAGCATCGCCCTTGAGATCACCGAATCTTCCATGATCTTCAAGCATGGTGAAGTCAGGCAAGCGTTAAGCGATATTTCTAAATTGGGCGTAGAGCTTCACCTTGATGACTTTGGCACAGGCTACTCGTCACTGTCGATGTTGCATGACTTACCGATTAGCACCGTGAAACTCGATAAAAGCTTCGTCCACGGTTCACACAAAGGGAGCAAAGCGATTGTCCAAGCCACCCATGCTATCTATGAAAAATTGGGGCTAAAAGTGGTTGCTGAAGGTGTCGAAACCGAAACGCAAAAAGCGTTCTTAATCGATTGTGGATACCAGTATCTTCAGGGATTTTTATTTAGTAAACCAATTCCCTCAAATGAAGTCGAAAGTCAGTTTTTGAATGGTCGACAATCCTACAATTAAAGACTTATTTATCAATAAATTAAGTCGTTTGAATGCTTCCTAAACAATCGGCTTCTGTGGGTGTGTACGCTTACGTATGCTTACATAGCGTTTAACAGTAAGAGGAAATAATTAAGCTATTGTTTATAAAGAAAATTACTTAGAAATTCACACAATAAAACACCAAACCATTATACCCACTAACTGTAATGACTTTGGTATTTAGATTACCCTCATTCCGTCCCTTTAGCAGAGCAAATAATCGGTAACCATGAACAGACAAAACGGCTTCACTCTTTTAGAACTCATCATCTCTGTATTAATTTTAGCGATCGTTTCGGCGACAGCTATGGTCAAGTTCTTAGACGTTCAAGGAAGTGCTCGGGCGAGTAAAATACATGATGTGGCTGGTAACCTTCGCACGGGTATCGATATGATCTACGCGAAGTCAGCGATTGCTGGCGTTGAGGATGAGTGCAACTATGTTGAAAAGACGGAGATTGAGACCTACTACGTTTGTCATGGTTACCCAATCGCCTATGTTGACTCACTAAGAAGACTGCTCAATATCGACGCAACAGAGCTTCATGTCATCAACAAAGAAGTAGACTCTGGCAGCAATGCAGAAAGAGTAGCCGCCATCTCTTTCGACACCGAAAACTACACCTATTCGCCAGAAGGAGACTTTTGTCAGGTGCTTTATCAGCCAGAAAAAGAACCACAGATCGTGGTGCTTGATGGTGCATGTTAAATACTCAACGATTGCACGCTTCCATAGTTAACACAAAGCCTCCGCGACAGGTCTTTGAATATCATGTGGTTACGCTAACATTTGCTCAAAAATAACACTAATTGATCTAACTTGTTGCTGCTTATACTTTTAGGCAGTGCTCATGGTATAACACCAACCTCATTCATATCTTATTTTCATCACTAGCCGATTAATATTTACATAGACACATATTTGATACATATGTCAATAATAATTCCATTAAAATTCTTTAATCAACACATCATGATAAAAATCATCCTTTCCCTATTTTAAATATCCCACCTTAAAGTTTAATTATTTAAATTTCGTAACAGAATAAATTAAAGTCAATCATTCAACAAATATAATTAATTCTATCATTTATTACTTTAATTAAATCACCAAAACAATACGCCACATAAATTATATTAATATCACATAAAATGACATAATTTAATTTTATCATGAAAAATTCTGATAAATCTCATGCATCGATAAGCCGAATGAATACCATCAGAAGCTACATTAGAAACCTCTAAATCCAGTCGCTAAACCTACCGCGTAGAAGCTGTGAAATGGATAAATACCAAAACAAATGGATAAATCCCCTTTACCCCTTGTAAATCATTGGCTTTCATTTATAAATTCAACTTTTGGGTGAACATCTCCATAACCTTTCATTAAAGCCCAAATTCTGCGATTAGTATCAACATCTTAAGAGGAAATGGTGACATTTTGGTTATATTATTTAGATCGAACTCTTGTGTTGAATGACAATCCCAGCCATCACATATCCATCACACAAATATAATAACTATCGCTTAGGAGTTGAGCTATGCACTGTTCTTTCAATATAAATAACAATAATGAGAGCTTGCAACTGATCTACAATGAAGAAAAAATATACATAAAAAGAGACAGTAATAAGATATCAGAGGAAACTCTTAATAGTAAAGAGAGTTTTGTTTTCAAATACCTTATTGAACACTCGTCAATATCAAACCCTCAATCTGCACGAGATGTTGAAGAATCATTTAAATTACACTTTGACGAAGAGTTTAGCTTATACGCGTTAAAAAATATTATTGCTTCTATAAGAAAGAAATATCGAAGCTTATGTAAGAAAGCGAAGGTAGATAATAATAGCGAACTTATCTCTAACCTTTATAAGGTAGGTTACTTTATCGATCTCGATAAAAGCTCAACCAACCGTATCGCACCTAAGTACGACATCAACCAGTTCAAGCCCAGCCAGTTCGAGATGTTGAAACTGATGTTCAACACCTATCATCGAGAGCTGATTAAGGCTCTGATAGCCGTGTTCACCATCTCTTCCTTTTTCCTATTCGTTGTCTACTTTTCCCAAATCCTTTATACGACGAAGATTGCGAATGAATACAGTGAGAACACCAAACACATTGCCGCAGAAGTCATGGACTACGGTTGCGATAGCCACGGGGCTGTGCACTCGCTAAGGCACTCGCTCAACCTTGATTCTGTCGTCATGACCACACCTTATGACTCCTGCTATATCTCTAAAACACGTTCTAAGATGATAGAGCTCAATCAATTAGACGACTTCTACGATAGTGCTGACTTTGCCTATTCACGCTTCATGGATACCGAGCACGACATTGAGATGGTTGCTCGAATATCTAAACGATCTATCGAAGCTCGATACAAGAACTCACTATTGCCTCTATTAGTCGATTCGATTTCCATCCAGAAGAATGGTTACCACATCTTAAACCTTGGCGAAGAGAGTAAATCTATCTATCAAACCTCCCTACCAACGGGTGCAACCATCACCTTCTACAGTGACGACATTGTTGCACTATGGATTGCGCTTTCTCTGATACTCGCCACCCTGCTTTATCGCTCCTATATTCTGGGTTTCGTGATCTACCTGTTTCGTTGGAAACACATCTCCTTTGAAGAAGAGCCGATCATCAACACCGAAGACAACTGCGTTCTCTACTACGAGTTGTTATCTCGTGTGCGTAACGTTGGCGTTTTAAGCTTCATCAACACCATGAGACGCACCAATTTACTCACCTTTCATACTATTTTACTCATCGAGACAGTCAGAAAAGCGAAGTTAAACAACAGCCATGAGATCTATGGTGTCAACGTGTGTCCGAGTGCTTTGGTAGGGTCGAACTTCGCAAGGCTCAGAGAGCATTTAGCCGCGATGGAAGCGAATGAGTTTGTCGTAGAGATTACTGAATATTCGAACATTGGCTATGGGTGTGAGGTTATCGATAACATTAAGGATATCAAAAAGCTTGGTATCACTATCGCTCTGGATGACTTTGGTACGGGCAATAACAACATCGAAATCATCAATGTTATCTCTCCGGCCTATCTAAAACTGGATCGTTGCTTTGTTAAGGATATCGAGTCAGGAGAGCATCATCAGGGTGTATTGCTCAATATCTCGGAGATTGGACGCCTATCAAATATCACAATGATTTATGAAGGTGTCGAGACGCGTAGGCAGCAATATATCTTGTGTCAGTTAGGCTACAACTTACATCAAGGTTACCTGTATAGCCGGCCTAATGACTCAAAGGAGCAATAGGCCCAGCCTAATAGAAATCTTGATCAGCAACCATTCCCTATTCAAATAATCATCGCTTATACAACTGCTTGAGAGCCCACAAGGATGTAGGCTTCAAGTGCCCTCCCCACCAAACGTGCTTTATCTAAACATAAAAATACCCGATGCACTTTCATAAAATCCTTGCCAACTCGAATAAATAGGTTAGTGTTATACACATGTATATCACCATGCAGTTTTAATTATGACCGAATGGAAAGACGACCAGCCGATCTTTAGGCAGCTTGCCGCCAAGATCAGTGACCAAATTCTTCAGGGTGTTTGGCTAGAGCTACAAGCATTGCCCTCTGTGCGTGCGGTTGCCGCCGATCTCAAGATCAACCACCTTACTGTCATGAAAAGCTACCAGTTACTGGTGGATGAAGGCTTGGTAGAGAAAAAACGCGGCCAAGGCATGTATGTGGCCGAAGGGGCACTTCAAAAATTGAAAGAGTCCGCACACCAATCATTCATCAACACACAGATCCCAGCCATCGCTGAGACGCTAAGCATCATTGATATGAGTGTCGAAGAACTCGTGAAACAGCTAGCACAACATATAAAGGACAAGTCATGAGTACTTTACTTTCCGTGAAAAACGTAACCAAAACCTATTCAAATCAAGTGGGTGTCGAGAACATCAGCTTTGAGTTAAAACCGGGGCAAGTGCTTGGATTGCTGGGCCATAATGGCGCAGGGAAATCGACACTGATCAAATCACTGCTTGGTGGACACAACTATCAAGGTGAGATTGAAGTAAACGGCTACCACCCTATCCACCAGCACGCAGAGCTCATGCAGCACTTGTCGTACATCTCAGATGTTAACGTGTTACCAGAGTGGATGACGGTTAAACAACTACTTCGATACACACAAGGTGTGCACCCTAGCTTCAACAAGCAAAAAGCAGAACAGACATTAAGCAGCACCAACATTAAGTTGTCTTCTACTATCAAGCAGCTTTCTAAAGGGATGAAAGTACAACTTCACCTTGCGATCATCATCGCGACTGACACTCAAGTGTTGATCTTAGATGAGCCTACACTGGGCTTAGATTTGCTGTACCGCGATACTTTTTATCGCCACCTACTAGAATGGTTTCACGACGGTGAACGCGCCATGATCATTGCAAGCCATGAGGTTTCAGAAATTGAACACCTATTAACGGATGTACTGATTTTGAAGCAAGGTCATTGTGTACTGCAAAAAAGCATGGAAGACATCGAAAGCGACTATTTCATTATTGAAGTCGCAAACAACCATTCAAGCGAGATTCAGAAACTCAACCCACTGACCTCACAATCAGGGCTAGGCACTACTAAGTGGTTATTGGAAGGTCAATACAAAGCGCAAGTTGAATCACTGGGTAACATCTATAACGTTGGTCTCGCAGATCTATTCCTTGCAACACAGACGGAGAAGGCATAATGCATCCAAGTTTTTACATGCTAGAAAAAGAACTCATCGAGCACAAAATTAACACTCGATTGCCTCTGTTTGTCGCGTTATGTGGTTTCTTACTGTTCGTTAGTCTGTTCTTCAATGGCGCAGCGCAGCATGAGTTTTTCTTCGAAATGCAAGTGAACGGTGACGTGAGCGACATCCACAGAGAGTCCGCACAAGACCTCAACTCAGTGATCTACTTTGGCGCGGGCCTTATTTCACTGATCCTATCAACGCTTTACATCCCTAAAACGCTGCGTAAAGAGCGCCAAGAAGGCAGTTCGATGTTTTGGAGAAGTATGCCGGTATCTAACGCAATGACTCACGGTGTGAAACTCGGCTTCGGTTTAGTGGTGATTCCGGCTATCTGTGCATTGTTAGTACTGTTCGCAGATTTTCTATTCTGGATATTGAACGTCTCAAGTGAACAACAACTGGCGCTATTGGTTGAACAACAATCTCTGTTTTATGTGCTGAGCAACTGGGTCGTGTTTTTTGGACGAATGATGTTAGTTGCACTGGTTTTATTGCCACTGGCAACCGTCACTCTAGCGATTTCGCAGCTGGTAAACTCTCCATTGCTTGTCATTTTCATCTCAAGCTATGCGATTAAGTTCCTCTCTGTCGCAGTGTTTGGGTTCTATGGCATCAATGACTTCCTATCTCTCATCGCGTCATTACCAATGAATGTACTCATAGCAAGCAACCCATTAAGTGCGATTGCAGAAGCGCCGATTTTATCTTTAGGTATTTACGCACTAATCGGTGTTGGTGGCTATCTACTGAGCCTAAAGCTAAATAGAACGGACGATGTGAACTTAAAGACGCTGTTCCAACGTTAGAGTCTATCCTAAGCACGAGCCTTTATCGGGCAGTCACATCAGATATCAAAATCTAAATCAAAGCTTCTGAGAAATCGGGAGCTTTTTTATTATCAAGACGTTAACGAGTACAGGGATGCGATAACAAGGAACAAGGAACAAGGAACAAGGAACAAGCTTTAGTTTGGGGTAACAGGTTTAACAAACGAAGATAAACTTAGAGGAGGTATTAATGAGCTGACATTGAATTGCATTGTTGTTAATGCCTGCCAGCTCTTTGGGGATGATTTCGTTAGTCGCCGACCAGATGAAGGTCCTTGAGAGTGCTAATGAAATCAGTTTGTTGCGTTTTACATTTGATTAAGCTTTTCAGCTTTTAAAGCTCTACGATTAAAGCTTATTTCTTTGATGCTTCTTTTGACGTGTCTTTCCAGTATTGGATACGAACGCGATGAAGCTGTGCTCTTCTCATTTTTTTCATAAGGGATATTTCCTTTTCTTTAACTGCTCTTCATGAGCTATTTTTATTGCCAACCATTCGAATCTAACGGTGTTTGATGCCCAGTTCAATGATACAAATCACAAAATATATAGAGTTTTTAGTACCATTTACATCAAAGTATGACCTAGATATCAACTATAGCTCAATTCAATCCTATGAGCCGCTGTTCAAAATTAAGGTTAGTTCTCTCAGATGACAAATTCATTTCAGTATCAATACAGTTCAATGATACTAATTTAATAGACCGGACCAACGCTGATTTAGTTCCAGTGTCTTATCATTTGTTGATTACATCACCTTTAAAGTTACGGTGTAACTAAAAAATACATTCAATGTGAACTAATAATCGCCACATTAGCCTATACGTTACAACATCAAAATGGGATTATGTTTGTAACGGATAGAGCTTTTGATAGAAAAAAGCCGTAATGGACCAAATTAAATAGACGTAATTAAATGGACGTAATTATGAGTAAAGTAATTCTGCAAGGGCATATTCTAGTGCCAGACAACGACCTAGAAGCAGTGACACATGCCTTGGTTGTGCACAAAGAACTGACACTAGAAGAACCTGGTTGTATTGTGTTTCGAGTCAGTCAAAGCACGCTTCAACCTAATCGCTTTGAAGTGTATGAAGAATTCACTAGCCGAGAAGCATTCGAAATGCACCAACAGCGAGTAAAAGCCTCTGAATGGGGTGAAATCTCCCAGAACGTGACACGTCATTACCAAGTCACTGATGTTCCGACATCATAATGATACATCCGCTAGCCAAACGCATCGTCACGTTGATCAAACAAGATCCCTTACGAATGAAGGTTTTAGACTGTGTCGCTCAGTTGGATTTGCCGCAGTGTTATGTCGCTGCGGGCTTTGTGAGAAACCTCGTTTGGGATCACCAGCATGGTTATGCCTCCCCGACTCCATTCAATGATATTGATGTGATCTACTTTGATCCCATTGATACCTCTTACGAATCGGATCTTAGATACGAGGCTCAGCTTAAACAACGGTTACCCGAACTGAATTGGCAAGTTCGCAATCAAGCCTACATGCACACTAGAAATGGGGATGAACCTTACCAAGGCTCATTGGATGCGATGAGTTATTGGCCAGAGAAAGAAACCGCCGTCGCCGTGAAACAAAGCCTCCATGGAAACATCGAGTGTATTTCTGCCTTTGGCTTAGAGAGTTTGTTTGATTTGCAAATCACACCCAATCCAAAGCGTAGCCGAGATATCTTTGATCAAAGAGTGCAATCCAAAGGTTGGCTAACCCAGTGGCCCAAGTTAACGATGAGTCACAGTTAACTAGCAGTCGAATTCAAACGCTAAAACCATTGACTAAAAGTCCAATCAGATCGAACATGCCCCACTTATTAGCTTATTAAGTTAGTAATTAACCAACTCATCAACCACGCGTGGCGACTAGCTGCTACGCTCTCTCGTCATACTGAGTAACGACCATGAACCAACAATACATGCTGCAAGCACTCGAAGCTTCGCGCCAAGCCTTACCTGATTGCCAACCAAACCCGCCAGTAGGCTGCGTTTTGGTGAAGAACGATAAGGTGGTGTCTGTTGGGTACACGCAAAAAGTCGGCGGAAACCACGCCGAGGTTGAAGCACTGAATAGTTATAACGACAAAACGGACGGAACAATGGAGGGGGTTACCGCTTACGTAACTTTAGAGCCATGCTCTTTTGTTGGCAGAACTCCCGCTTGCGCCAATACATTGGTTAAAGCAGGTGTAAAACACGTAGTCGTGGCGATGCTAGACCCAGACCCTCGCAATAATGGTCGTGGTGTTGCGATCCTTGAATCGCACGGTGTGAAGGTAGATGTGGGGTTATGCCAAGCGCAAGTGAGCACCTTTTTAGCCCCTTACCTTGGTAAGTCCTAGATCTTAAACAGCCAGTATTAGTTCAATTTCACTCGATAAAGCGGATTGACTGGCTTATCGACAAAATACGACCAAATATGATCGTAGACGGCATGTTGGTTGGGGAACGGCGCTAACGCTTTTGCTTCTTCTAAATTACACCAGCGGTACTCGGTGTGTTCGTCATTCAGTTCAATCGCTTGGTTGGGTGGGCATAGCACCGCAAACACAGGGATTAGCTGAATCACATTCACGTGCGCCTCATAAAACTGCTCCAGAAACTGCGCGTTATACAAAGCTTCCACTTTAATTTGGGTCTCTTCTTCAAACTCGCGCACGATAGCCTGCCAGCCTGTTTCACCCGCTTCAATCGAGCCTGCGACGTGACACCAAAACTCACCTTTAACACGCTTCATTAATAGCATTTTCATTTGTCCGTCGCTCTCTGAAATAGCGACACCGGAAACAATCGAAGTATTGAGTGGAATCATAACGTTACCTTAGTTTTAATAAGAGGGCGGCAAGGCTACCACCCTTGGTTTGTTAAATTGTCTTCTATGATTAAAAACGAGAAGTTACTCATCAATTAATGGTGTTCAAGCTATAACTCATGGGTTCAGTATTAACCGTCTCGCTTAGCTATCCAGTAATAGAACCATTTCTTATTTGAGGCGCTTTTCGATAAAGAGTAGAATCGCCGCCTTGTACTGTGTTTAACGTCTCTGAACATACACAGTAGACTCACAACCATTTATCACCACGATATAAGTATTAATACGACTATGCACTCATCAAAACCAACGCACGACTCAGAAAACAGCCACACACCTGAGCATTGCTTCACTCGTTTTCAACAGCCGATCGAGTCATATTCGTTGCCTGAGCGTTTCACATTCCCGTTCTACTACGAACCGCACCCATTGTGTGAAATCGCTTCTCATCAGCTTCAACAATATCTAGAAACTCAAACCGACTGGCAGCATGACTTCGGACTTGATACTGACGCTGGTCGCGGCAAAATGTTTGGTGTGTTATTGGTGAAAAGCCCTGAAGGTGAATTGGGGTACTTCTCTGCTTTTTCAGGGAAAATCGCCGACCAAAACCTACTGCCTCACTTTGTACCGCCCGTGTTCGACATGCTCAGCAGCGACAGCTTTTTCCATCAAGACACAGCCGACATGATGGCTGTCAACGCTGAGTTTAAAGCGCTGCAAGCAAATACTGAATACCTTGAATTGTGCGAGCAACTGGCACAGCAAAAAGCGCAAGCCGAGCAAGAGATTGAAGCTCAACGTCTATTGATTATTGAAGGCCGAAAAACGCGTAAAGAACAACGTGAACAAGGTAAAGAAAACCTTGATGAGCAAGCTTTCGAACAGCTAAATAATGAGCTAAACAAAGCCAGTGTTGCCGACAAGAACCAGCAGAAGTACCTAAAACTTAACTGGGAACAGACCCTGCAAGTGTTGCAAGCTAAAGTTGATGTGTTCAACACTCAACTGGCTGAGCTAAAAGAGCAAAGAGCACACATTTCTCATCAGCTTCAACACAAGTTGTTTTCACAATACGCTTTCCAAAATGCGGAAGGAAACGTTGAAGACCTTAACCAAATCTTTGAAAACACGCCAAACAAGATACCACCAGCTGGCTCTGGTGAATGCGCTGCGCCTAAATTGCTGCAATACGCGTACTTACATGGTTACACGCCACTGGCATTGGCTGAATTTTGGTGGGGCCGCTCTCCAAAGTCGGAAATCCGCAAGCACAAGAAATACTACGCTTCTTGTCAGAGTAAATGTGTGCCGATTTTAGGCCATATGATGAAAGGCCTAGAAGTCGATCCAAACCCATTGCTAGAGAACCCAGCAGAAGGCAAAGAGCTGGATATTCTGTTCCAAGATGAGCACATCGTGGTAGTACACAAGCCAGCAGGTTTTCTATCTGTGCCGGGTAAAACCATCAAAGATTCCGCCTACACACGTGTTCAAGAAATGCATCCCGATGTTGAAGGCCCATTTGTGATTCATCGCTTAGACATGGCGACCTCTGGCATTCTAATCTTCGCTCTCACACGACGTGCGAACAAGAGCTTACAGAAGCAGTTCATTACTCGTGAAGTCGAAAAGCGTTACGTGGCAATGATTGAAGGCGTTCTAACAGAAAATGAAGGCTATGTTCGACTACCATTACGTGGTGATTTGTATGACCGCCCTCGTCAAATTGTCTGCTTCGAACACGGCAAGCCAGCAGAAACCAAATGGGAAGTGATTGAGCGAAACGGGCAAACCACTAAGGTTTACCTGCATCCTAAAACAGGGCGTACACACCAGTTGCGTGTTCACTGTTCACACCAAGAAGGCCTTAACATGCCTATCGTCGGTGACGGCTTGTATGGCAATAAAGCCGACCGATTGCACTTACACGCAGAAAGACTTGCGCTGCACCACCCAGTCACCAAAGAGTGGATGGAATTCCAGTTCGACGCTGAATTCTAAAATCTCTCATTAGTACCGAGCTTTGACAAGGAGTCACAACCGCTTGTGGCTCCTACCTCTTTTGGGTATATCTCCACGCTTATTGCACTACATCAAGATTCACTTTGTTGTGAAGAGTAGCATGCCCACCTTCTTCTCTCCTTGAGGCCTTTGATATGTCATCAGCTGCTTTGAATTTACAACCTAACAAACTGACTTCCCCATTAATTGCAACTCAAGCACCAAGCTTGAAGCCAATTACATCCAAAAAGCCAGACTTAAACTCGGCAATGCTTAACTTAATTGAAGAAGTTAAAAACGAACTCCCACTTTACGAGTCAGAGACGTTTATCTGTGGTCCAAAAGGAAATTGCTCGGGTTGCTCTAAGAAACTACTTGAGATGGTCGACAGCGAGTTAATGTATTGGGAGCACAGTATTTCCATTGGCCAAGGCCCTAACTTCGAAGAACTGCGCCGCTTTGGTAAACTATGCAGCAGCGTTCGACGTGGTTTAGAGCGTAACGGTTTAGTCGAAAAACGCCCAAAGAAAAGATAACAAGCCAAGTCGATAATCATTACAATGTGTCGCTGGCGATTACAAGCTACACTGCTACTAACTGATTGAACTCGTTAGCTATAAAAGCAATAATGTTTTGTAATACAATTCAGTGCACAGACCGACTTCGTAGATTCGAACTCATTAGAGATAAGTTCATCGTTACTTTCACCATATTCTTGAACGACTCTATCCTTCTTGTCTGACGTGCCTTAGCCTTCTGTATAGCAATATCACACCAATTAAAAACCTATTTTGGACAACGGAGAGCCACCTTGAAGAGACCACAACCAGTACTGGGAAAGACCGGTATGCTATTTTTTCTCGTCATAATAAGTGCTTTCCCTCCATTGACCATCGACCTTTACCTACCTGCGCTTCCGCAGATGGTCGACGTGTTTAATACTGACCGATCCATGGTCAACCTAACCCTGAGCAGCTACTTCGTTACTTACGCTATTGGTCTTTTATTTTGGGGGCCGCTCAGCGAGAAATTCGGTCGTAAGCCGATCCTATTAATTGGATTAGCGGGTTATATGGTCGCGAGCATATTGTGCGCGATGACCAATAGCATCGAACAGTTAATTGGTGCTCGTGTATTCCAAGCCTTTGCTGGTAGTGCTATCACCGTTATCGCTACCGCCATTGTCAAAGATCTTTATGATGGCAGAGAACGTGAAAAGATCATGGCGACTATCATGTCACTGGTGATCATCGCGCCAATGGTTGCGCCTGTATTTGGTGCCTTTCTACTGAAAATTGCGTCTTGGCGAATGATGTTCGTCACCCTTGCCATTTTTGGTGCATTTGCGTCAGTATTAGCTTGCTGCTATCGAGAAACGCTCGAAACCAAATACCAAGGTTCCATGTTCCGTTCATGGGGAAGAATGGGCGTGGTCATGAAAAACAGCTCGTTCCTCAAGCTACTGGTCATTTTCTCTATCATACCGATGGCGTTGATGGGCTTTCTTGCGGCGGGTTCTTATATCTACATCGATCACTTTGGATTGACCGAACAACAGTTTAGCTACGCGTTCGCATTCAATGCATTATGCGCCTCATTTGGTCCAACAATTTACATGAAGTTGTCCTACCGAATGCCGGTTCAAAAGGTCATCTCAGGATGTTTTGCTTTATTGGCGCTTGCGGGCATCTTCACCCTAACCATTGGCGACCTGTCCCCTTGGTTCTTTATGTTCATCGCTGCTCCAGCAACATTAATGGCGATCATCATGCGAGTACCGGGCACCAACTTAATGTTGAATCAACAAGATCATGACACGGGCTCTGCCGTCGCACTGATTCAGTTCTTCAGCATGATTTGTGGTTCGCTTGGTATGGTATTAGTTTCAATACGCCCAGAGTCACTGATTGAAAACCTAGGCTTTATTCAATTATCCATCGGTACGCTAGGCGGCCTGATGTGGTTAATGGTTAGAAACAAAGAGTTCGTGACTAATAAGCTGAATTAAAGCTCTCAAGCCTAATTGTCATTCACACTACAATAAACTTGAAAACCGCTATAACGAAATTAGAAACCGTCTACATAGGCGGTTTTCTTGTATTTGAAGACGTACATTGAATTTTCAAGCCATGAGTTTCACGCACAAAAAAGCTCCTATTAAGGAGCCTTCTTATCAGAGCCAGTGAGCACTCAGTTTGGTCAATTGTTACTAAGCTTGAGCCACTTGACGTGCTGGGTGTTTAATAAACACAGCAACCACAGCCACGATTGCAAGAGCAAAACAGTAGTAAGAGTTAGCTACAATATCCAAAGGCGATAGGTTAAATACCGAACCTAACAGCAATACCTGAGCACCGTAAGGCAATACGCCTTGAATCACACACGAGAAAATATCCAATAAGCTTGCAGAGCGGCGTGGAGACACGTTGTTCTCTTCCGCCAGTTGGCGAGCCACACTTCCAGATACAATGATCGCTACCGTGTTGTTTGCAGTACACATGTTAACCATAGACACCAAGCCAGCAATACCTAGCTCACTTGCGCGGCCATTCGCTTGCTTAGAGTGAGAAGAACCAAACGCACGAATCACACCGCTTACAAGGTTAGTCAGGAATGCCAGACCGCCTTGACGACGCATCAGCTCACTCAAACCACCAATCAGCATCGACAGTAGGAAAATTTCCTGCATATTGCCGAAACCTGCATAGATGTCTTGTGCGTAATCCGTCAAGCCATAGTTCTCGACTGAACCTAAGCTAACGCCACCCGCCAGCAAGATGCCGATTGTCAGCACAACGAACACATTCATACCTGATACTGCAAGAATCAAGATAGTGATGTACGGCAGTACTTTCAGCCATTCAATTGGACCCGTTTCAGGAACTTGAGTCGCTGTGCTGTTAAAAGCAAAGATAACAATCGCGATAAGTGCAGCAGGAAGTGCTATACGGATGTTCTCTTTAAACTTGTCTCTCATCTCACAGCCTTGCGAGCGAGTCGCGGCAATCGTGGTATCTGAGATGATAGAAAGGTTGTCACCAAACATAGCGCCACTTAGCACTACGCCAGCGGTTAGAGGAATACTCATACCAGCTGAGTCAGCAATGCCTAGTGCAACAGGAGCAACCGCAGCGATAGTACCCATAGAAGTACCCATTGCCGTCGCAATGAACGCCGAAATAAGGAAGATGCCCGGTAGGATCATGCTCGTTGGGATAGCCGATAGACCAAGGTTTACCGTCGCGTCCACACCACCAGAAGCTTTAGCCACAGCAGCAAAAGCACCCGCTAATAGGTAAATCATACACATTGCAATAATGTCTTTGTGACCCACGCCACCTAAGAACTGCTCGATCGCACGGTTCAATTTATCTTTGCTCAATAGCAGCGCTAACATCACGGCAGGCAGAGCCGCAATCGGAGCTGGAAGCTGATAGAAAGCAAAATCGACGCCTTGTAGCGACAGGTATGTACCCACGCCAATAAACAGCGCAAGGAAAACGATCAGAGGGATAAGCGCCACTGCCGAAGGGGCAATTACCGCGTTAGAATTTTTTGAATTGGACATGGAACGACAACACAATAGAACAGGAAGGAGAGCAGACTAATGTCACACTTAGAACTTGTCAACGTCTAGACGTCTAAACGCCTAATTTAATGCAAAGTAATAAGAACCCTATTGAGCATCACGTAATAAAAAAGGCTATTTACTCATCAGTAAACAGCCTTTCGATAACAGATAGTGCGTCGCTAGAAGTTAGCGTTTCTGCTTGAAGGTTACTTGGTATTCGCCAATACCTTCATAATGGAAGGTCGTTGGTTTATCGAATTCCATTTCCACGATACCGCAGTAAGAGCCCGTGATAATTGCTTCACCCGCTTGGAAATCAACACCACGACGCGTCATGTAGTTAATCAGCCAGTAAATTGGGCTTGGTGGCAGTGTATTCGGGTGCTTACCGTCGAATGCTTGAACTTGCTCGCCTTGAGTCACTTCAATACTGATCTCTGCAGAAGTGAACGCTTTTTCGCGATCAATCTCAGGGCCAATGAATAAGCCTTGGTTTACTAGGCCATCGGCCAGTTTTTCATAGAACTCAGCGCCGCTGTCATCCGCAAAACGAGATTGCATTAACTCAAGTGCCATGTGACAAGAACCAATCGCTTCGTTGATTTGCTCTTCGCTGTAGCCTTCTTGGTTTGCAGGCAGACTCTTAGCAAGAGTAAATGCAATTTCAGGCTCAACACGCACTACATCGTTGTCTGCAAACAGTTCACAAACTTCGCCTTGTTGAACGCTGCCCGAGAAGATTGGCGCAACAACAAACTTGTCTTCAGCCAGAGGAAGTAAGCACTTCCAACCGCCGACTTTATCGCTTTTCAAATCGATCATTGAAGATTGGATCTTTAGCGCATCTTCCAAGTTATTCGGACGGTACTGTTCGTCCAATCTTGGTGCTTTGGTGCCAGCAACGCGACGACTCAACAGTTCTTCAGCTGCTTGTTTAAATACATTTGTCATATAATACCACCTTTAGTTTTATGACCAGTATAATATCGGATTTCTTAAAGCTTGAATAGACAATTCAACAACGGTGCTACACCGAAAATTCAGCCATCAATTTTCGCATATTCTAGACGCAAACAACTGAAATTATTTTGATTTAAAGACAACAAAAGCCAGTAAGTTCGTTACTGGCTTTTCGATGTGTTGCTGATGGTTAGGCTTTACTGCCCTTTCAAGGTCTTCTTAAGGTTTTGCATGAAGTCTCTGAAGTGAGGCATAAAATTAACAAACAGAGGATGCTTTCTATCTTGCATCATCAATGGGCCGAGTAAGCGGATACTCACGCCTAGTCGTGCTGCTGATTGCTCATCTAAGCCGCTGTCTTGTTTGATCTTCTCAACAATCGCGAACATGTTTTCTCTGTCTTCAATTTCAAACTGCATGGTTTGAAGTTCGCGGTCTTCTTTAACGCTCACTTCTTCAATAGTGATGCGGTAGTTATTGTGTTTGCCTGTAAATGCTTTCATGTGGATCTCCTACAATGCTGTGAAATGTTTTGGCTAGCTCTTCATGAATCGTTCTAGCTTAGGTTTAACCGTCATCGACATTACGACCATGATCGTAAGGCCAACAGGAAGCGCGGCAATAAATCCATTAAACCATCCACTGGTAAACGCCGATGTATCCGAAAATCCAATGTTATTTGCCGCTGTTACAAATGCCATCATGGACTCCATTATGAATGCCATGATCAGTCCTACGATCAGGTTGCGAACTTTCTCGCTATAAGTTGTGAACACTCTAGCAACGGCTTTGGTGACTAAAGCCATCATCACCGTGCCCATTGGCATCATGATCACGACAACAAGGGCTAACGAAGAAAGCCAGTTGCCAATAAATTCCTCGCCGAATCCGACATTCATGTAAGTCATCACAGCCGTTAAACTGCCGCCAATCGTCAGCATTAAGCTCATCATGACCAAAACTTTGTATAAAACCGGTGTGCCTTTTTGCTCAGGAAGAGTTGGCGTTAGAGTTGCTTGAATCGTCATATCTATTTCCTGTCTTGAATTTACGAACAATTAAGTTGATAATGTCAACTATAAATACAGTAGTTGATAATGTCAACTATATTTCTAAGGATCGTTTATGTCTGATAACACATCGCTAGAATCAATCTTTCGTCTAGTGCACTCTTTGAAACGTCAAATGAGCGAACAGATTGAGAGCTTAGACTCAGAGATCGCACCTATGAACATTCGTGTCATGAAGATCATTACTAAGAAGTCTCCATGTACCGCTATCGATATCGCACACTTCCTAGATCGTGATAAAGCACAGGTCACTCGGCTCATTAATGCCTTGATCAATCAGGAACTTGTGAAGAAGTCTCCGAACCCGGAAGACAAGCGCAGCCAGTTATTGGTTCTGACTGATAAGGGTCAAGAGATCATGAGTAAGGTCTCGGATATCGATCGAGACATGCTGAAGAGAATGACCAAAGGCATGGCCGAAGACGAGTTAGAACAATTCAGAAAAATTGCGAAGAAAATGGCGCAGAACTTAGAAAGCTGATCTTAAAAATAAAACTAAAATACGCCACCGAATCGTAAGATCGGTGGCGTTTCGTGTATAAGTTGGGTTGTACAGCTTAGTGGTTTAGCTATGTCTATTTGGATGACAGCTCTAATTCGATGCTAGTTTCCACCATGCCTGAACAGGTACAGGCTCTGAGATCACCAAACGTTCACCCATCACCGGGCTTACCATTTGTACATCTCGCTCTTTGCTAATCGCCAGTGCTTGTTCCATTGGGTCTTGCCAATCATGCATAGAAAGGTCGAAGGTACTGTTGTGGATTGGCATCATCACCTTACCTTGCAGATCAATGTGTGCCTGAACACTCTGTTCTGGGAACATATGAATATCCGCCCAAAGTGAGTTATACGCACCCGTTTCAACCATGGTTAAATCAAACGGCCCAAAACGGTCGCCAATCTCTTTAAAGCCATTGAAGTAACCAGAATCACCGCTAAAGAAGACTTTCTTGTCTGAAGCGTTAATAACCCAACTGCCCCACAGTGTTTGGTCACGATCAAGCAAGCCACGACCAGAGAAATGCTGTGTCGGTGTCAACGTGAACTCAATGTCTGAGGCCGTTGCCGATTCCCACCAGTTCAATTCGATGATCTTCTCTTTATCCACGCCCCACTTTTCCAACAGTGCGCCCACTCTTAATGGCACTAAGAACGTCCCTACTTTGTCGGCTAATACCTTCACGGCACCTTTGTCTAAATGGTCGTAGTGATCATGGCTGATCACTACCACATCGATGTCAGGTAGATCTTGCAGTGAGATTGGGGTTGGGTGAAAGCGCTTTGGCCCCATCCATTGCACTGGTGATGCTCGATCACTGAACACAGGGTCAGTCATCACTAGCTTGCCATCTAGCTTCATCATCACACTTGAGTGACCTAAGCGGTACGCAACGTCTTCTGTCTCTTCGATCAATTGCTCGGCTGTCATCGGAATCAAAGGCAATGCAGCACGTGGCACTGGCTCATTTCTTTCCACGGTTACATACGCTTTCAAGATTGAAAAAATATCAGACATGCCCGATTTGTACTCTAACTCACTGTTAGCAAACTTCTTTGGAAGCTTATCTAGATTGTCATTTGATTGTGAACCTGTGCTTACGATAGCGACCACGGCAAGTACTCCTAAAATCGGTAATAGATATTTTTTCATTGGTATCTCTTCAACCGTTGGGAAAGACCCAACTCAAAAACTACACTGACTAGTTTACATACCAAAACCAAAAAGTAAACCACAGAGTGTAATTTTTAATTTATCTAGACGTAAGCGTGTCAAAGTCGATTTTGGAAAAACCAACTTTGGCAACGAGTTAACTTAGTTATTTAGCTAGTCAGAAAGGTTAATCAGCAGACCATACATTCTTGAAATCTGGCCATCCCCAGTTGGTGATGGCTACGTTTTTAAGAATCCCTTGGAAACGAACGGTCTGTAAGTGATGGAACATAGGCACTAACCAATAATCTGAGATCAGAGTAGACGCGATAGGTTCTAGCTCTGCCAAGTAATTAGGCAGTTCCACGGATGCTTTATGACTATCCAAGCGCTGCTTGAGCCAATCGCTGTTCATCTCTCCCAAAGCAGAGTGCAAAACAGGGTCGTTCATCATCCACGAGAACAGCGAAGACGGGGCATTGTCATCGAGGTTCAAGTTAGACAGCACCAAGTCCTCCTTTAACTCGCCACTCTGAGAGAGCTGCGCCAACTCTCGAAAACTGTAGGTGTTCACCTCAACTTCCACACCATATCGTTTGAGTATATCGGATACGCAAATCGCACATCGATACAACGCATAATAGTCGTAAACCGCAATACTCATCTTTTCCGGCAGTTGTGCCTCTTTCGAAGGCGTTCGATACAATTTCTGCCAACTTGGCAGTATATTTTGAGCTAAAGAGACACTAAACAAACCCTTGTTGTGTTCCAGCTGAGACAAAATCGCTTGTGGGTTGGTCAGTTGTGAAAGGTATTTGCGCTGCTCATTATTTAGTGGGCTAGCCGCTGAGTTCTGATTGAACAGGATAAACAAGCATCCATCCTCGACTCGGCTACGAAGGCCGTCTGTGTCTGCTGAAACAAGGTCCGCATCGCTTTTCCCTAATTGATGGAAGCAAGAAGAATCTTCATAAGGCGATACGTGCATTTGGCTATCATCGAAACGAGCAGTGCCCGTCATTGATTCCTCAAACTGCCAGATGGTCACCTCATCGGTTAACGAGCGACAACCATAATAATGCTCAAATGCGGCGAGCTTGATTCGTTCGTTGTTGGCATCAACCACTTTAAATGGGCCGGTTCCAATAACAGCATGGGACACGGTACTTAATGGCGACGGTTCACGGGTGACTTGCGCTGCGGGTTGAATCGAATATTTAACGCCAGCAAGTAAACCAGCAAAGCCGGTATCTGCTTTGGTGAGTTGAAAGCTGATCCTCAATGGCTGCTCACTGTAAACTGAAGCGACATGGGCGAGCTCTGTCTGATAGAAAGGTAAGGTTTGCAACGCAGAAAACATCGAAACTAATTGCTTAGCATCCACAGGTTGCCCGTCATGGAAAGTAAGTCCCGGGCGCAGATAGAAAGTCCAAACCAGTTGCTCAGTGTCATATTCCCAATGGTGAGCTAATTCAGGCTTTAACTCACCTTTACCATTACACGTCACTAGGCAGCTAAAAACCTGTCTTATCAAAAATCGTTCGCTACTGCGGTGTATATGGTGCGGAAACAAATCCTCAAACTTACGCTTATAGGTTAATTGAACGTGCAGCAGCCCTTCACGCATGGTCGCGCCGGAAGTTTCTTGCAGTAAAGAACCAAACACAGCGCGGTCATTATCCAATATGGAAAGTGCTTTTTCGTACTTGCCCTGCTCTATCAGTTTACTTGCAACATGCTGCGCCAACTCTGAATTGCTAAAACGCAGTGTTAAGTTAGAGCGTTGATTCCTGCCAACTTTTGGCTCCCACACCACCCATTCAGCTTGATGCATCTTACCAAGTAAGGTTCGAGCGTGACGCAAGCTTGTAAACAGCATATCCGCTACTTCGGCTAGGGTGACTGAATGAGAAATGTTTGGCTCGAACGACTCTAGCCGCGTGTAGTAACGCATCATGTTTAGATCAGACAAATAATGAACCTTTTAAAGATAGCTCTTCCTAATTAAGCCCAATATAAAACACATTCATCAAAAAGTAGTGTAATGCGACCAAAACAGGAACAACCAATAAAAATAACATCTGTTTTTTAGTTCCTCTTAATTATCCATAATGAACGGGTCAGCAACAAACCATAGGTTGTAAATAAAGCCTAACCAGAGAGAGTAATGACCATGAGAAAATACTATCTTAACAAGCTAAAAAGCACCTGCAGTAAGCTCGAAAGAGAAGCACTACGAACACTTTTAGATCTATGTAACTGGCGTTATTAGTACACTTTTTAGCACCGAGTAAACGCGAGTTGGGTACAACCTAATATGCTCCTACCCCCAATATGAGTTAGGTCTCAACTCGCTTTTCCATTCCAATTCCCCTCTCAAGCCTGCTGTACCAATAGCTCACACAATCGATAAATTTCCGTTGTCGACTCGACAAATTTAATTCGTTTTCTTAGTTGAACGAAAAGCCTTAAGGTTCGCCCCGAAGCAAGCAAGGAGCCTCAGAAAAAACTGAAAGCTCAGCTAACAACTAATTTATTTGCAGTTACCAATCAGGTATTAACTAAGGAAACGCCATGCGTATCGCAATTCTTTCTCGCAACGAAAATCTATACTCTACCGCTCGTCTAAAGCAGGCTGGAGAAGCACGTGGTCATCAGGTCGATGTTATCGACACGTTGCACTGTGATATAGATATCGCGAGTAACAATCCGAAGATTCGCTACATGGGTGAAGAGCTACCTCAATACGATGCTGTTATTCCACGTATTGGCGCTTCCATTACCTTTTACGGAACTGCGGTTGTTCGCCAATTTGAAATGATGGGCACTTTTTGTATCAATGAGTCAGTAGCAATCAGTCGCTCTCGCGACAAACTGCGCTCACTACAACTGTTGTCTCGTAAAGGTATTGGCTTACCAAAAACAGGTTTCGCTAGCCGCCCAGACAAGATTCAAGACCTGATCAAAAACGTAGGCGGCGCGCCACTTGTGATCAAGCTTCTTGAAGGCACTCAAGGTATCGGCGTTGTACTAGCAGAAACAAACAAAGCAGCAGAAAGCGTTATCGAAGCGTTCATGGGCCTAAAAGCGAACATCTTGGTTCAAGAGTTCATTGAAGAAGCAAATGGCGCAGACATCCGTTGTTTTGTTGTTGGCAACAAAGTAATTGCTGCAATGAAGCGTCAAGCTGGTGAAGGTGAATTCCGCTCTAACCTGCACCGTGGCGGCACTGCTCAGCTGGTTAAACTAACCAAAGAAGAGCGCGCAACAGCAATCAATGCAGCGAAAATCATGGGATTAAACCTATGTGGTGTAGATATCCTACAATCTAAGAACGGCCCAGTAGTAATGGAAGTAAACTCTTCTCCAGGCCTAGAAGGCATCGAGAAAGCAACGGGTAAAGATGTAGCAGACATGATTTTCGAATTCATCGAGAAGAATGCAAAACCAAACGCTAACCGTACTCGTGGCAAGGGCTGATTGAATACCGATAACTCATGATTGGAAAGAAAATGAACAATAAAATGATCATAGGGAATACCGAAGCACTTTGCTTACCAGAGTTAGGGATAACTGGACTACATACACGTGTTGATACAGGGGCTAAAACCTCTTCTCTACACGTAGACAATCTACTATGTGTTAAATCAAATGGTGAGAAATTCGTAGAGTTCGACCTTCACCCAGACGTTTATCACCTAGAAGAGACGTTGCGCTGCAAGGCGAAACTGAAAACAAGTAAGAAAATTAAATCATCTAACGGCGAAGTTGAACACCGTTGCGTGATTGAAACCATGCTAAGAATCGGTGGCCAACAATGGCCGATCGATATCACGCTAAGCAACCGTCAAGACATGACTTACATGATGTTGCTTGGACGTCAAGGCATGAGTGACAAAGTGATTGTTGACCCTGCGGGTGAATTCCTGCTGACTCACTAATCCGAGTCATCGTAACCGCTCCACAGGTTATAACTAAAGCTACTCACAACGATATAAGGCCAGTCTCATGACTGGCCTTATTGCTATCTATTTTTCTATTTCTACTTTCAGCTCTGAATACACGACTTTGCATTCAAGCTTCTGATCTATTTCTTCGATTTACCATGAGATTGAAAACCAAATCGCCCAATCGATAAAAGTAATTTCTTGGTTTTGATTTTCGTCACTCGCCAATGTGTAACAGGCCTTCTTGGGGCACTCATCAACAGGTGTTCAAAAGCCTTCTGACTGAAATCGACTTGCCCACCATGCGCCACCAGCAAGGTATCGAGCTGCATGTCATAAATGCGCGATACAGACGCTCGATACTTATTAGGGTGAAAGATAGGAAACGGCGGAATCAGCTTCTTCTTAACCTCGACCATTAAATCGGCCACATAAGCCACGCTGTGTGATGGGCAATAGACCGAGAGATCACGGTCGGTATGGCCCGGTGTTTCAAGAACCAACCAATCATCAAACCCTGGAATACTATCCCCATCAGACAGCTTGTAGTCCGGCTTTAACTTTCTTGAATACCATAGGTTTGCTTTAGGCTTGCCTAAGCGGTTCGCCATCCACCTAGCAAGCGCTAAGTCGGTCAGGTGCATCAAAATGCCATCGATGCCGTGATACCAATCTTTGTCTCGGTTTGCTGCCACCAAGTTACAGCTCGTGAGCTTTCTGAGCTTGTGCGCTGCCCCTGCATGGTCAGGATGCATGTGTGTCACCACAACCGTGTGGAGATCAGAAAAATCACGCATAAGTTCGGTTTCAATAAAAGCCTTCAAATGCGGAATATCGGCTCGACATGCGCCATCGAGCAACAGTAATTTGTCCGGATACTCCACCAAGTACATGTCTTGGATGTAACCTTTAATGGTATGCAGCTGCAAACCCACTCCTTGTGATAATTCAACTGGTCAGACCTACACCATAGCAAACTCACATTTATTTGTAACAAATTTGTTAACTATAAAATCACATCAAAGTACCATGCTCTTCCGCTCTTTTATCGTGACGACAAAATACGTGATTTGTTAACCTAAGTTATTAGGACTATATATGCGCCTCTAATTTATTGTCTGAGTGCTATACATGAACCAACTAATCGATGCTCTTTCTACCCAAGGCTACTTTGTTTGGGATGACTTCTTAACTCATGAAGAAGTGGTGGCATTGAGGGATTGCATTCCAGAGAACTGGAAAAAGGCTAGGATTGGCCGTAACGATGAAGTAACGCGAGAGTCGACCATTCGTAGTGACAAGATTCAATGGGTGCGCCGCGATATGGGTCAGCCAGCATCTCTGTTCCTAGACAAAATGGAACAAATTCGTTTAGCGGCAAACCAAGCGTTCTTTTTGGGTCTGTTCGAGTACGAAGCGCACTTTGCTAAATACGAAAAAGGCGACTTCTACCAGAAGCACTTAGACTGTTTCAAGGGCAATGAAAACCGCCGCCTGACCACTGTGTTCTATATGAATGATGAGTGGACAGAAGAAGACGCTGGTGAACTTGTGGTTTACGACCTAAAAGACAACCACATCACGACCATTCCACCAAAGTCAGGCCGCTTATTTGTGTTCTTATCTGAACAGTTCCCACACGAGGTACTGCCGACAAACACAGAGCGATTCAGTATTGCAGGTTGGTTCCGTATTAACGGCGTGAAAGACAACCAACTCGATATCGCACACTAGAACAAAGCCGATTATAACAAGCTCTAGCTTATTCAAAGCCTCTCCTTCGAGAGGCTTTTTTATGGAACAAATATTGAGCGAGTATTGAACAACATACCTCTTAAAAACCGCACGTAATAAATATCAAAATCATCAATAACTTTTCTCTTAAACCAAATCGAAATGAATCTTTCATATCAGTGAAACGGTTTAGCCACTTAAGTGAAATACGCCCTGTTCAAGATAGCTTCAAACGACACCCCTACCGTCTCGTTAACACTCTAATCCAATACCTCGACATCGATTTCATCCAAAAGGAAACGAAGATGAATAAGCTAATTTTGGCAGGCGTTCTTTCTGCGACAGCGGCAATGCCAGCGTTCGCAACGACTCAAGTCACTTGGTGGCACGCAATGGGCGGCCAGCTTGGAGAAACAGTAAACAAAATTGCGACCGACTTTAATGCGTCACAAGATGATTACCAGATCACGCCAATCTACAAGGGTTCATATACAGAGACCTTAACAGCCGGTATCGCGGCATACCGAGCAGGTGAAGCACCTAATATTCTGCAAGTCTTCGATGCAGGCGCAGCAACCATCATGAACGCGAAAGGCGTCGCGAAACCGGTACAGGATATTCTGGTTGAGTCGGGCTACAACTTTAATTCAAACGATTACCTAGCGGGCGTTCGTAACTTCTATGCCGACAACCAAGGCAAGATGGTTGGTATGCCTTTCAACAGTTCGACACCGGTTCTTTACTACAACAAAGATCTTCTCGCGGAAGTGGGTGCAGACGCGCCTAAAACTTATGAAGAACTAGAAGTCGTTGCTAAGAAGCTGAAGGCAGAAGGACACATCGCGTTTTCTCAATCTCTGACGCCGTGGATCATGTTTGAGAACTTTAAGTCTCGCCACAACCTGCCGGTCGCAGATCAAAACAACGGCTACGATGGCTTGTCCACTAAGATCATGTTCAACACCAAAGACATGATGATGCACGTTAGCAAGATGAAAGAGTGGTCAGATCTCGGTTACTACAAGTATTACGGCAGCGACTGGGATGCAAACCAAACCCCTTTCGAGCGCCAAGAAGTGGCAATGTGGATGGGTTCTTCAGGCTCATTCGGTGGCTTACGTAACCGCGTACCTTTCGAACTCGGCACCACATACCTTCCATACTGGAAATCGGTTAACCCAGACGCAGGCTTAACCTTCATTGGCGGCGCAGCTCTGTTTGCACTCAATGGTCATGACCAGCAACAAGACAAAGGTGTCGCAGCGTTCTTTGATTACCTGACTAAGCCTGAAACTCAGGTTTACTGGCACAAAACCACTGGCTATGTACCTGTAACAATGGCTGCTTATGAGCTAGCGAAAGAGTCTGGCTACTACAACGAACAACCAGACGCAGAAGTGGGTGTTAAGCAGCTAAGCCTAAAATCGGGCGAGTGGACTAAGGGCTACCGCTTAGGTTACTACCCTCAAATTCGTGAAGTGATGCATCGTGAATTCGACAATATCTTCGCCGACCGCTCTAGCGTCGAGAACAGCCTAGATAAAGTCGAAGATGAGAGCAGCAAACTGCTGAAACGCTTCGCTCGTACGATGAACTAATTTAGCTTTTTAACCAAAGCAGATTACTGAGCTAAAGGCTTTACAACCGAAAGCTGTTCATTGCTCCTCACCACTTGTCACTGAGTTATTAAAAACGCAATGGCAAGGAGTGAGGAGATTCTTCACTAGCGCCATTTCTTGCTCCAAAAACTACAACTCAACTGGATGCATTCCTTTGCTATAGCGCTAGTGCTCACCGTAACTAACAGTGATAACAGTCACTAATTTTTGGGGATTACCCTGTGGAACGACGTCAGCAATTCTTTCACTCTCCGCTGCCTTACCTATTTTTGGCGCCTCAGATACTCATCATTGCGGTTTTCTTTATCTACCCTGCGGCAAAGGCAGTTTACCTGTCCTTCATGCTAGAAGACCCTTGGGGCACCTCATCGATATTCGTGTGGTTCGAAAACTATCAGATGCTATTCGAATCGAGCGAGTATTTGAACTCGATTGGCTTCACATTAATGTTCGCAATCGTGGTCTCTTTCTTATCGCTTGCCTTAGCGCTGCTGCTCGCGGTTAAAGCCGACAACATCATTCACGGACAAGGCGCTTACAAGGTCACTCTTACTTGGGTTTACGCGGTTGCTCCTGCGATTGCAGGCGTAATCGGTGCTTTCTTGTTTAACCCACACATTGGCGTGTTTACCGAGATATTTGCGGTTATAGGTTGGGACTTTAGCTTCCAAACCGACCCTGTGGATGCCACGTTTGCTCTGATTTTGGTTTCGGTGTGGAAACAGGTTTCGGTGAATTTCATCTACTTTCTAGCTGGACTTCAATCGATCTCTTACGCCGTAAAAGAAGCGGCAATGCTCGATTGTGTCAGCGACTCAAAACGTTTCTGGACCATTACTTTCCCGCTACTCGCACCTACAGGCTTCTTTCTTCTGGTCATCAACCTCACCTACTCGTTCTTTGAAACCTTTGGCGTGATCGACACCATGACCAATGGAGGCCCGGGTGGCGGCACAACGTCGTTGGTGTACAAGGTCTATCGAGACGGGTTTGTTGGCGCAGATTTAGGCGGCAGCTCTGCGCAGTCAGTTGTGTTGTTGCTATTGGTGCTCACTCTTACATTTATCCAGTTTCGCGTTGTAGAAAAGCGTGTTCATTACTAACCCACTACAGCTAGGTTTTAACGCGACAGGAGTTATTTATGAAAAGTAATAAGGTCTCTGACCACCTAATTTTAATTGCTGGGATGCTGTTCATGTTGGTCCCTATCTGGCTAATCTTCGCCAGCTCGACGCATAACCCGAACACCATTGTCAGCGAAGGCCTGCAATGGGTACCAGGCGATAACTTTACGGCCATTTATAGCGAAGCTTGGAACAAAAGCATGGGCTTCAGTGGCGAAGTCACCGCCAGCAAAATGATCGCCAACTCGATGATCATGGGGCTAGGTTTTGCGATCGGTAAGATCATCATTTCGATGATGGCTGCGTATGCTTTGGTCTACTTCAGACTGCCTTATGCTACAGCTTGGTTCTGGTTGATCTTCGTGACGCTTTTGCTGCCATTAGAAGTGCGCATTATCCCTTCCTATGAGGTTGTCGCTGGGCTTGGGCTTCTTAATAGCTACACAGGTTTAATTCTGCCTTTGATCGCCTCAGCCACCGCGACGTTCTTTTTTAGGCAGTTCTTCAAAACCATCCCCGATGAATTGTTAGAAGCCGCTCAGCTAGATAACGCAGGTCCATTTCGATTCTTTGTCGACATCTTATTGCCACTGTCTAAAACCATGATTGCCGCAATCTTCATCATCATGTTTGTGGTGGGTTGGAACCAATATCTGTGGCCAATCATGATGACCACGGACGAAGGCTACAACACCATCGTGATGGGCATCAAACAAGTACTCAACAACATCAATGAAACCAGTTTACCGCGCTACGACTATGTTTTTGCCATGGTGATTTTAGCTATGTTGCCACCCGTTTTAGTGGTGGTTGTATTTCAACGTTGGTTTGTAAAAGGGCTAGTAGAAAGTGAAAAATAATAACGACAAAAATCAAATGAACGATAACCGCATTCAATCACTCGCTGAGTACAAGATGTCTCACCTGCATTCTCACCAAGCTATCCACAAAAATACAGAGGACACCCCGATGCCAAAGTTAAAACAAACGTTAGGGCACACCCAAGCCACTCACAACCATACGCACAAAGCACCTACCATGTTAGGCATCAAAAACTTGGTAAAGACTTATGAGAACGGTCATCGTGCAGTGAAAGATGTCTCGCTTGATATCGAAAAGGGTGAATTTCTTGTGTTGGTTGGCCCATCGGGTTGCGGCAAGTCTTCTATCCTACGTTCAATAGCGGGGCTGGAAAGTATCTCTGGCGGAGAGATTCACTTAAGTGGCCGCCGTGTTGATAACGAAAAGCCAGCTCAACGAGATATCGCAATGGTCTTTCAAAATTACGCACTCTACCCTCACATGACGGTATACAAAAACCTCGCTTATGGTTTAAAGAACCGAGGTGTCAGCCAACACGTAATTGAAGAGAAGATTGAGAAAGTCGCCAAGACACTAAAGATCGAAGAATACCTAGATCGCAAGCCAGCCAAGCTTTCGGGTGGTCAGCGCCAGCGCGTTGCTATGGGACGAGCGATTGTACGCGACCCTCAACTGTTCCTGTTTGACGAGCCTTTGTCTAACCTAGATGCCTCATTGCGCGCTCACATGAGGTTAGAAATCAAAAAGCTACAACGCGAGCTAGGCGTAACCAGTGTTTACGTGACTCATGACCAAGTCGAAGCCATGACACTGGCAGATAGAATCGTGGTTCTCAACAAAGGTCAGATAGAACAAGTCGGCACACCAAGAGAAGTTTACCACCAGCCTGCCAGTACCTTTGTGGCAAGCTTTATTGGCAGCCCCGCGATGAACTTCCTAACTGCCACGCTCGATGATGGCTATCTTGAAATCGGTGATCAACAAATGTACCTGCCAGAGTACGCGCACGTTAAGAACGCGACTATCACGCTTGGCATTCGCCCTGAACACTCTGAGGTTTGTTCCGAATTAAAAATGAACACCTTGCCTCTCGAACTGCGTATCAGTGTGGTTGAGCCATTGGGGCCGAATCAATTGGTTCATGGCCTGGTGAACGACCAACCCTTTATCGCCGTCACGCCAGAAACGACACTATGCCAAGTACTGCCGCTCGGAGTAAGCATTAATAAATCCAACCTGCATATTTTTGACAGTCGTGGGAAGCGTATTCAGCCGAATAACTTTACTTCACAAGAGTCACGCGAAGAGACGACAAGCATAACGACGGCTCTCGCTTAATCGAGTACACTGATATTTAATGCGTTTTTACGGTGCGTCTTTAAGAAGGATTAATTATGTCGTCTATCATCGTAGGTCATCGGGGTGTAGCAGGTACTCACCCAGAAAATACCAAAGCAAGCATTGAACAAGCCGCTAAACTCGGCTTGAAATGGATTGAAGTAGATATTCAGCCAACTCAGGATGATCAACTTGTGGTTTGTCACGACCACACCCTTGAGCGCTGCAGCGATGGCAAGGGGCGTGTCGACGAACACACCCTTGCAGAACTGCGTCAGCTTGATTTTGGCAGTTGGAAGTCTGAGCAGTTCGCAGGTGAAAGAATATTAACGTTGGAAGAGTTGCTCGCGCTTGCTGAACAGCATGATCTCAGCGTGAATTTAGAGATCAAAGTCGACAGTCGACATCAAGCGCCTCATGTCGTTGATTTGCTGCATACCGAGTTGATTCGTTCAAATCTAGACACCGACAGAGTTCTGCTTTCAAGTTTCAGCCATCAAGTCGTTTCTGAAATGGCTCGTCACCTGCCGAGAAACCGCGTAGGTCTGATCACAGAGCAACTGACTCAAGCCGACTTGATGTTGATTGACGAGGTTAAAGCGTTCAGCTGTCACATGAACTACGAGCATGTGAATCAGAGCGATCTTGATACACTCAGTGAAGCAAACATCCAAACATGGTGCTACACAGTAAACGATCCGTCTCACTTCAAATTCATCTCAAAAGTAGATGCCGTATTCACTGATTTTCCGAATCAATTTACCTCTATAAATTGACCAAACAAATACCGCAAAAACAACCCCGAGAGACTTTAAAATTAACTCTCGGGAAACCTTAAAATTAGGTAGCAAACACAAGTGAGTAGGAGTACATTCCGCTACTCACTTGGTTTCATTAGCTCGCTCTATACAGACAGCTTCATTGGTTACTTAATTTATGGATCTCATTTTTAGTCCAACCTTCCCAATTTTGGGTGCAATCTTCATTTTCGCCGCTATTGTTCGTGGCTTCTCAGGTTTCGGTTTCACCTTAGTGGCATTGCCATTAAGTGCGTTATTCGTGCCTGTTATCGAACTGGTTCCTGTCTTCATGTTGATCGATCTCCTAGGCAATGTTCAATTACTGCCTAAAGTTCGAAAACACGTTAACTGGCGCTGGGTTTTAAAGGTATTTATCCCTTGTTTTGCCTTCACACCAGTCGGCTTACTTCTGCTTAAATCCGTTAGCCAAGACACGATCATCTTGATCATCAGTGCCTTCATTTTTGCGTCTGCACTTATGATCTACAAAGGTTTCCAGTACAAAAGCGAACCTAGATTTACTCCCTATATTCTAGGAAGCCTTGCGGGTGTAATGAACGGCGCGGCTTCGATGTCAGGGCCTCCAATTGGCACTCATGCATTAGCAAGCCCAGTCGGTCCGCACATTGCCAGAGCAGGCCTGATAGCCTTCTTTGTATTGGCTGATTCCACTGCGTTTGTTTCGGCATCTATCGCTGGGTTAGTCGACCGCGATGTAGTTTGGCTGACTCTCGCGCTTCTACCAAGCAGCATGTTTGGCGGTTATGTGGGTTCTAAACTGTTCGAAAGATTTGGTGGAGCGAAGTTTAAGCCAGTCACCATTACATTGCTGATTGTGATTGCAATATTCAGTGCAGGTCGAGTCTTACTGTAACGGCTTTAGCGTTTAATTTTGGACGTTGCTTTTACGAATTGGTTTCGCGAATTGATTGCGCTAATTGACTGCGGAAAGTGATTAAGAAAACTGGGTACCAATGACTACCATTCGATATGGATAGGGGTACCCATTTTTACAAGTTGGAGAAACTCATCCATATCTTGATTGGTTAACGCGATACAGCCATCCGTCCAATCAAAACTTTGAATAAAGCTCGGCGAACGACGCTCGCCGTTTTTGATGCCATGGATTTTGATGTTTCCTCCAGGATCTACATCATTTTGCTCTGCCCATTGCATATCCGAAGGTTGCGGATAGTTAATATGTACTGAGCGATAAAAGTCCGACTCTTCCATCACATAATCGAGCTGGTATTCCCCTTCCGGCGTTCGGTTGTCCCCTTCAAAGCGTTTATGCCCTTTCGGTTGTTTGCCTAGCGCAATACGAAACTCCTGAATCACCTCTTCACCTTTTAGCAGATACATCCTACGTTTCGATTTATCGACTTTAACTAACGTAACCACTTGCGACAGCGAATCTATCTCAGATGCGCTATCCGGTACGTTGTAAAACTGTCGAGAGGAACTTTGAGGTGGACGTTTCGATGACCCTTGAGAAAACTGAGCTACCTTTTCATCAGGGCTACTGTTAAGAACATCATCCACAATAATCACATGCTCGGAGTTTGAGCTCGTGGAAGAGGTTGAGTTAGATGAAGACGTTGAGACACGTTGAGAATGAGCCGGTGCAGACTCGAATACGATGGTTTCGATAGCGGTCGCGTCAGAGACTATTTTCTCGACCACGACTTGCTCAGCATTCGCGTTCGAAGCCACAAACAGTAAACACAGTGATAAAGGCAGAAACAGACGCACCTTTAGATCTCCTCAAAACGCATGGACATGGTTCGTGACTGAGTTTCCATTCCTAACGACTCATAGAAACCCTGAGCTTGTTGGTTAAACTCCATTACCTCCAACCTAAGTTCTATCGCTCCTCTCGCCTGCGCCCATTGATTAAAAGACTTCATTAACGCTCGACCAGCACCTTGGCTCTGAACCTGATCGTTCACCACAATCGTATTGACCCTTGCCACCTTGTGCGGCTGAATAAAACTGACCCCTTTGTTCTGCGTTACCTTACCCGCTAAAAAACCAACGACTTGCTTGTCATCGACTGCAACCAAGAAAGCGCCAAGTGGGTCAAGCATCAAACCTAACCAATACTCTTCACTGTCGGCCAAGCCTTGTGACGCTGGTGCAAATACCATAGGCGCACCAAGATGATGTTGACGGTTTATCTGCTCAGAGAGCGCTAAGATCGCGTTAATATCAGTTACCTTGGCCGTCCGGATTTGCATATCATCACCTTGTTTGAATTCAATAACACCTTAGCAAAAATGGCTTAGTTGTGCACCGTTACACTGGTCAACTCAGACGCTCTGTGAAGGCTGAACATTAATATTAGGCACTATGTTTAGGGAAATTGTTCCGTAAATCTCAGGCACATTGCCAGCCGTTGAGTGCTACTATCTCTGCAGAATCAATACACTAACTATTGGACACCTATATGATTAAGTTTGCTGTAATTGGAACGAATTGGATTACACAAAAGTTTGTTCAAGCTGCTCACGAATCTCAATCGATGCAACTTGCAGCGGTTTACTCTCGAAATCTAGACAGTGCGGCACAGTTCGCCCAAGAGTTTGACGTTGAAACGACGTATAACTCACTCGACGCATTGGCCAATGACAAAACGGTTGAAGCCGTATACATCGCTTCACCGAATTCACTCCATTGCGAACAGTCCATCTTCATGATGGAGCACGGCAAACATGTCATCTGTGAAAAGCCTGTCGCATCGAATATTGATGAAGCAACCCGAATGTTTGAGGTCGCTCAGAAGAACGGTGTGGTGATGTTTGAGGCGTACAAGTCTCAGTTTCTGCCGAACTTTAAGCAAATTCAACTTGGTTTAGAAAAGATTGGCAAGGTACATAAAGCACACATCAACTACTGCCAGTATTCATCGCGCTACCAAAAATACCTAAACGGCGAGAACCCAAATACCTTCAACCCAGCTTTTTCTAACGGCTCATTGGTCGATATTGGCTTTTACTGTGTTGCCGCGACAGTCGCGCTATTTGGCAAACCTGAAAACGCACAGGCTTCTGCAAAGCTACTTGATTCAGGTGTCGATGCTCATGGCTGTGCGATCTTCCAATACCCTGAGTTTGATGTGACCCTTGCGCACTCCAAAGTCAGCGACTCTTATGCGCCAAGCGAGATCCAAGGTGAATTAGGGGCGATCATCATCGATCACATCGCTGAATGTACTGACGTTAAGATCCGCTACCGCGATGGCACGGTAGAAAACCTTACTCAAGCACAAAGCGAAAACTCCATGAGTTACGAAGCGCAGGCCTTTGCTAGCTGCATTGCTGGCGACAACGCAACACAAGCGCAGGCCCAACTGCGCGCTTTAACGGTTGCGAAGTTAATTACAGAGATGCGCCAACAAGTTGGTGTAGTGTATCCAGCGGATAAATAACGTCACAGCGTAAGTTAACAAACTGATTTTTAATACATAATTATTTATACATAACTGAATTTAATCTTTACGACAAATAACCGGATTAGTTGATTGAGGTCCCATCTGTTTAAATCCGCGTTCGATATCTATCGTATTTATTTAATTTATTGAAGGTGTGTAAAGTGTTTTCAGTTGATGATCGCGTTGTAGCAACAAAAGGTGTTGAACTAGGTGAAATGGTAGTAACTGGCCTAAGTGCTGGTGGCGGCTACGTTCACGTTACAACGGTAGAAGGCGCAATGACGCTTACTTACCCAGCGCAAGATCTTAAAAAAGCATAGTTTAACCACTCTGCCCTTTTAGTAGTCACTCTACTAAAGGTAACAAAATTGAGGCTTTGGCTGACTTCACTCTTCTGCATTAGAGTAAGCAGCCAGAGCCTTTTTTATGCCTGTAATTTACCCACTAGCTTTCTCATTCGCTTACTCGTTACAATAAAACCGCACTCAACTGACAATAGAATTAGGCAACGAGTTTCTACACTAAGTGCTTATTCCCATCGTTCTCTTGATATCCCCGAGCACTTAATCGCAGTGAATAGTTCTTGTTAACAAAGGCTTATTGTCTGCGAAAGTTTCTGGTACATTAGCATCATCTTATACTAAGAAAGACCCGAATGAGGGAAGCTATGAAGCTTTACATTTACGGCCACTGCCCTTTCTGTGCAAGAGTCTCCTACATTGCTCAATCGCTAGGCTTGAACATTGAGCTTGTTTCTGTCGATTATGATGATGCCCAAACCCTTATCGATCTGATCGGTAAAAAGATGGTGCCCGTCTTACAAAAAGACGATGGCTCTATCATGGCAGAGAGCCTAGATATCATCGCGTACTTCATGGACTTGAAATCAAGCGATGAGCAGCGTGTGCCATCTGAGCAAGTGACTGTGTTCCAAACTCGCGCATTCCCTCTTACTCAACAGATTGGACGCCCACGTTGGTGGAACCTCGACTTGGCTGAATATCGCTCTTCTGGAGCCAAAGAAGCTTGGCGTGCCAGTAAAGAGACCGAAGGTTTTAACTTTGAAGAACTGTTAGAAAAGACGCCTCAGTTCGTTCAACTGATTAACCCATTACTGAAAGATGCCGAACTCTTACTGGATCTAGAGAATGGTGAGTCATCACTGCCTCTAGTCGATCAAGCGGTGTATTTCTCGATGCTTCGTGGCTTTTGCGTAGAACCAAGCATCACATGGCCACCAGCACTTGAACGCTGGTTAGAAAAGAAAAGTGAAACGCTAAAGCTGTCTTTACTTCGCTAGAAAGCTATCTCGATTAAGAAAGCAAGCTCTGATTAAGAAAACAAGCTCTGACTCGCAAGCGACTACAACGAGCACAAACAAAAAATCGAAGCTCTCAGGTGTAAACTGCGAGCTTCGATTTTCTTTTATCTGGCCATTCTATTTCTCTAAGGCTTTGTCTTACAGCAGACGCCTTCTCAAACCTGTTCGCTCCAAGATTCGTGTCGAAATTTCTTCAACCGATAGTGAAGAGGTGTTGATGTAAGGTATCGCTTCTCGACGGAACATCGCCTCTACCGTTTGCAATTCATACAAACATTGTGAGTCACTGGCGTATTCGCTGCCTGCTAAGCGGTTCTCACGAATTTCAGTGAGCCTTTCTGCATCAATGGTCAAACCAAACAGCTTATGTCGGTAAATCTCAAACTCTGGCAACAGCTTTAAGCGTGCCAAGTCATCGTGGATAAATGGGTAGTTTGCTACGCGTAAGCCAAACTGCATCGCCATATACAAACTTGTTGGTGTTTTGCCACTTCGAGAAACACCCAACAAGATGATGTCGGCTTCTTCCAGCCCTTTTAGCGTGATGCCATCATCATGCGCGAGCGTGTACTCAATCGCAGCAATACGGTCGAAATACTTCACCGAGTCCTTGTTTACACTGCGTGAGCGCTGCAACTTAGGAACAGGCGCCATCTGAATGTCATCCTGTACTTTCTGCACGATGCTCTCTAACACGTCATAACAGTGCGCGGGCGCTTCTAGCAATTTGGTTTTGATATCAGGTATCACAATCGAAAAGAACACTAGCGGTTCTAATCCGGTATCACGATACGAAATTTCAATCTCTTTTAATAAATCAGAAAGTTTGTCCTCACTTTCCACAAACGGAAAGGTTTTTTCATTGGCTTTAAAAGGGAATTGACCTAGAACAACATGCCCTAAAGTCTCACATGTTATGGCCGTTCCATCAGAAACATAGAATACATCACGACTTTGGATATCAATTTGCATTTTTTATTTAATGTTTAAAATTATTTTGAGTAGGATGGGAACCATAATATATATAACGAAACCCTGCTGACTATTACGTCCCCCACAGCTTTAAAAAATAATTTACATTTTTTTAAACTGATACGTAATCGTTTGCCTTTAAATCCCTACAATGCTTGCTATGTTTCTGGAGAAATAAATGCAAAATAATACCCTATGGTTCAATGGCCTATCCATGGAAGATGTCGACAAAGTCGGCGGTAAGAACGCCTCACTGGGCGAGATGGTTTCTAACCTGTCCAATGCTGGTGTTTCTGTACCTAATGGTTTTGCTACCACCTCTTATGCGTTTAACGACTTTCTTGACTACAAAGGTCTTGATGAGCGCATCCACCAACTACTTGATGAACTTGATGTTGAAGACGTTGACGCACTGCGTAAGACAGGTGCAACGATTCGACAATGGGTTCTAGATGCACCCTTCCCAGAATCACTAGAGCAAGACATCCGTGAGAACTACCGTGAGCTAATTGAAGACAACGAAGAATTGTCTGTAGCGGTTCGTTCATCGGCAACCGCAGAAGATCTTCCAGATGCTTCTTTCGCAGGCCAGCAAGAAACCTTCCTTAACGTGAAAGGCATCGACGCGGTACTCGAAGCAACCAAGCACGTTTACGCGTCACTGTTTAACGACCGCGCTATCTCTTACCGTGTACACCAAGGCTTTGACCACCGTGGCATTTCATTGTCTGCGGGTATCCAACGCATGGTTCGCTCAGACAAAGCCTCTTCAGGTGTGATGTTTACGCTTGATACTGAGTCAGGCTTCGACCAAGTCGTGTTCATCACTTCTTCTTGGGGTCTTGGCGAAATGGTTGTACAGGGCGCAGTGAACCCAGATGAGTTCTACGTGCACAAGCCAATGTTAGAAGCAGGCCACCAGCCTATCGTGAAGAAGACCTTTGGTTCTAAGTTGATCAAGATGATCTACTCGACCAATCAAGAGATCGGTAAGCAAGTCGACATCATTGATACTGACGAGCAAGAGCGTAACCAGTTCTCACTCAACGATGAAGAGATCAAAGAGTTAGCAAAACAAGCGATGATCATCGAGAAGCACTACCAACGTCCGATGGACATCGAGTGGGCGAAAGATGGTATCGACGGCAAGCTATACATTGTTCAAGCTCGCCCAGAAACCGTATGTTCTCAAAGCGATCAAAACGTTATCGAGCGTTACGAGCTAAACAATAAGGCGGATGTCTTGGTTGAAGGCCGCGCTATCGGTCAGCGTATCGGCTCTGGCCCTGTTCGCTTGGTTGATTCTCTAGACCAAATGTCACTGGTTCAAGAAGGCGACGTGCTGGTAACTGACATGACAGACCCAGACTGGGAACCTGTGATGAAGAAAGCGTCTGCGATTGTGACTAACCGTGGTGGCCGTACTTGTCACGCTGCGATCATTGCTCGCGAGCTTGGTATCCCAGCGATTGTTGGTTGTGGTACAGCAACAAGCAGCCTAAACGATGGCGATACCGTGACAGTGTCATGTTCAGAAGGCGAAACAGGCTACGTTTACAACGGCGAACTCGATTTTGAAATCAAACGTTCTGAGGTTGATGAGCTACCAATGCTACCAACCAAAGTAATGATGAACGTGGGTAACCCAGATCGTGCCTTCGACTTTGCACAAATCCCGAACGAAGGTGTTGGCCTTGCTCGTCTAGAATTCATCATCAACAAGATGATCGGTATTCACCCTAAAGCGCTGCTTAACTTCGATGCACAAACGGATGAGCTAAAAGCGGAAATCAACGAACGTATTCGTGGCTACAAAGATCCTATCGATTTCTACGTAAGCAAATTAACAGAAGGCATCGCGACTATCGCTTCTGCATTCTGGCCTAAGCGTGTGATCGTACGTATGTCTGACTTTAAGTCGAACGAGTACAGCAACCTAGTCGGCGGTAAAACGTTTGAACCGCATGAAGAGAACCCAATGCTGGGCTTCCGTGGTGCATCTCGTTACATCTCACCAGTATTCGAAGACTGTTTCGAGCTAGAAACTCAAGCGATCAAACGCGTTCGCAACGAAATGGGCCTTAAGAACGTTGAAATCATGATCCCATTCGTTCGCACGCCAAGCGAAGCGGCATCGGTTATCGACATTCTGGCTAAATTCGACCTTCGCCGTGGCGACCAAGGTCTGAAAGTGATCATGATGTGTGAGCTACCATCGAACGCAATCTTGGCTGATGAGTTCTTGAAGTACTTCGATGGCTTCTCTATCGGCTCAAACGACATGACGCAACTGACACTTGGCCTCGACCGAGATTCAGGCGATGTGGCACACCTCTTCGATGAGCGTAACCCAGCCGTGAAAGCAATGCTGAAAATGGCGATCGATGCGGCAACCAAAGCGGGTAAATACGTGGGTATTTGTGGCCAAGGCCCATCTGACCATGACGACCTAGCAGAGTGGTTAATGGAGCAAGGCATCAGCTCTGTTTCACTAAACCCGGATACGGTTATCGATACGTGGTTGAAGCTAGGTAACGTTGCTAATAAATAAGTAAATAAGTAAATAAGTAAATAAGTAAATAAGTAACGCTTCACGCGGTACCTTAACGACAAAAGCCAGTCACGTTGACTGGCTTTTTTAGGTTCTTTCCAAATTAGCTGGCTAGAGCGCTAGAAGTAGTATCTCACACCAACCCAAGCTTCGGTTTGCCAACCATTCGGCATTGGCACACCTTTCACATCAACATCCGCTTTGGTAATGTCATAGCGCGTATTCAACCACCAAGTTCTTGCAGTGTTCATCGGCACATTTAACGATGTTTTAAATGAGAAGTTTTGCATGTCGATATCATCACCAGAAAGATCTTGCCACTCAGGAACCAAAGACACATAAGCGCCAGAGTCACCGAGATGCTTCGCGGTAATCAAACCAAGCGAGTATCCCGTTAAATCATCTTTAGATGAAGTGACGCCAGGGATCTCCATACTACCAGTCATCAGTCCTGCTCTTGGAAATACCAGGAATCCACCGGTATAAGCTGGATTAATCGCAACAACACCGCCAACCGACAATAAGTCATTTTTAATACTGTTGCGCGTATTAATATAATCTAATGAAAGACCCACTTTAGGCGTAGCTTTCGTCCCCGTTTCAAAGACGTGGAAGTACTGAATTCTAGAGTTGCTGTACTCTGTACCGAATTTGTCTGGATCGCGAAGCGCTGTGTTGCTTTCATCGACAAACGTCCCTTCGGCCAGTAGGGCAAACTGCTGACCGTTTTCTAAACCGCCAGAAACTTGCCCTTGAAATTGGATATCTGAACTACCATTCAGCATCAATGCAGCTTGAGTATAAACTTTAGTGACATCAGCAGGATCGATAACACGTTCGGAATCTGAATCGGCATGTGCAGGAAGGGCTAGACCTAAACTCAACGGGATTAATAGAGCAAACTTTTTCATTATATCTCTCGAAAGTCGTTTGCTTCCTCCTTGAAGCCTGGAACATCCTGTTAGGTAATAAATAGATTACTTGTCAGCAAGTAGTTTTGCTGCCGAACGCATTAGTGCAGGGCCTTTATTCTCACCAAAACCTGAGTGGTATGGGTTGGTTGAGAACATCACACCCACAAAGTCACGTGCAGGATCGATGTAAATAAATTGGCCTAGGTTGCCACTTTTCGACATTGCACCGTCATTGAAAATGAAATCAAATTGGTATGCGTTGTAGTCTGCTTTTTCGTTGTATGCGTGCAGTGAACTGCTCTCTTTGCTAGTACCTACGAATGCTTTTGGATCACCGCCGTTGCGGATACGATCAATCACAGCTTGTGACACCACTGGCTCATCAGCCACCGCTTTCCAGCTAGGTGTAAATAGTGTTCCCCAGCGAGCCATGTCTTCTACCGTTGATGAAACCAAGCCAACCGCGATCGCCATGCCATCTGGCGTCAAGTTGAATTGCATTGGTTGACGTGCGTGCACTTTTGACCAAACACGATCTTCGAATACTTGAGTCCAAGTTTTGTTCTCAACGTTTTCAACTAACTTAGTCAGCACCATGGTGTTGATAGATGCGTAACGGAAATGGTCACCGGCTTTTTCACCTTCCAGTTTCTGTGCACCTTGAGCCACTTCCATCCAAGTTTCCATTTCACCCGTTTTTGCACGAGGTGAGTTAAACGATGCCGCAAAGAAACGCACCACATCAGAGTCTGGGTTCAAGATAGACTCTAATGTCTCTTCATTGTCTAGCGCGGTCGACATGTTCAGAACTTGGTGTACTGTGATGCCATCCCAGTTCGTTCCTTTCAATTCAGAAACATACTCAGCGATCTCTTTTTCAGGGTCGACTTTGCCCTCTTCCACTAACATTGCGATCACTGTGCCAACCGTCGTTTTTGCTGTAGATGCCCAAACGTGCGTATCTGTCGGCTTCATACCTGGGTAAGCTTCGTAAACGATCTCCCCTTTGTGAATCAACATAAAGCCTTGGGTACGGAACTGTTCATCCGCCAAGTACTCATCCATTGTCAACTGACCTTTGCTTTCAGTATCAACTTTCAGTGCAGCGAGTCGTGGGTCGATATTTTTGACTAAAGGCTTGTACTCTTCGTTTGGAGCCGCCAGTGCCGTTGGTAGAAACTCACTCATGTGCATGTTGTAGTAAACGCTGTGGTCGCCGCCCATCTGCCAATGAAAGTTATTGAATAACTCACGAGCTGAGTCAGTAAAACTTGGGGTAAATGCTGTGCTCGCCTCTTTCACGGTCAAGGTAACTTGAGCACCTTCAACTTTCAGAGCTTCTTCAACTGGGTTTGCTGCAAGAGCAAATGATGATGGGGTCGCTAACGATACTAGAACGGCAATGTGTTTAAGTTTCATAATTGTTCTCCTGTTTGGGTTAGGAAAAGTATAGGGAGATGCGCTACACTTAATTAGGTCACTTGATGACATTTAATGGTAGGCACAAAACAATGAAAGCATCATCGAACACCACCAGCATACTGCTCACTTCGACCAGTAACATTGCTCCATATATTCAGTATTGTGACAAACATAGACTGGATTGGCGCACCGTCGCCGTTGCGTGCGGTCTACCCATTGAACTGACACAATCCAATCAATGGCTTCCTACACAAGACGTGATTCGCTTCATTCATGGCCTTGAGCGTAAGTTTGGCTATTCGATAGGGATTGAGGTTGGACGTAAGGCCTCTCTAGAGCAATTGTCACCTGAGCTAGACCGAAAAATTGAACAATGCACTTCTCTCGAGCAAGCGGTACGCTGCTTGATTACTGAAATATCGACCTTAAGTAATCACGTCACCATATGGACGGAAAAAAGCGATGGATTGTGGTGGCTGTGTCATCGAAGTTGCTATGACCCATCGACCTCAGGTTTTGAACAAGCAGAATGGTTTCGCGCCCTGACCGTGATTAGCCTCTGCCGTAAGTTCATTGACAGTCGCTGGCAACCATCACACGCCAAGTTGGTCTCTAAGAACAACAGCGCACGTAAATTACCTAAGCATTTCTTTGATTCTGATATTCAGTTTGAAGAGCAATACGGTGCGTTCTCGATTCCGCTGCCCGATGATTATCGTGCCATTTCAGAACGAAATAGTACCCAAGATTGGCATCACGCTGTCGAGATATTAATAGACACCTATGCGACTCTACCTTGGTTCAATATTGAGTGGTTTGCGACCATGCTCGGCATGACAAAACGAACGCTGCAGAGAAACCTGAAGAGCAAAAACATTCTCTTTAAACAAGCCAAAGAACAAGTTCGGGAAGCTAAAGCAAAACAGCTACTTGAAGAGACCAACCTTTCTGTTCAAGACATCAGTTGGCAAGTGGGTTACAGCGACTTGAGTAATTTCAATCGTGCATTCAAAGGTTGGGTTGGAGTCACGCCACCAAGTTATCGGGATAAAGCGAAACATTAGAAATAGTCGAATGGAAAACCTTTAGACCCAATCCGCTAATATAAAACTCAGAAACAAGATACGACACCTTAAATTTCAATAAGCGAACGCATAAAGTTGCATTGCACAATGCTCACATACCGATGAAACTGTGCAAAGGTAATATCGATAGATTTAATGACATTTATTGGTATCGAGCTAACGTTACGTTATCCTTTACGCAATTCTTCATTGAGTGGATTGTCACTACGACAAACCTACCTTCAAGACTGATAAGAGTGTTATGAATTCTACGACCGCAACTCCCTCGCCTTCTCTTGGCCGACAACTCTATACAATGACATGGCCAATGCTGTTTGGGGTGCTCTCCCTGATGAGCTTCCAACTTGTAGACAGTGCTTTTATTGGCCAGTTAGGCGTACTGCCGCTCGCGGTTCAAGGCTTCACGCTACCAATTCAGATGATCATTATCGGGATTCAAGTCGGACTAGGCATCGCGACAACGGCTGTGATCGCGAGAGCTATTGGGGCTAACGAGATACGCTATGCCAAACAGCTCGGCGGATTAGTCGTTGCGATGGGCAGTGTGAGTGTCGCGCTGTTCTCGGTCATCATCTATCTGTTGCGTGGTCCTATTTTACAACTCCTCGATGCACCACCGACGGTACTGCCGATCATTGATTATTACTGGATCTATTGGCTGGTAAGCTCTTGGACAGGCGCACTGCTCTACTTTTTCTACAGTGTGTGTCGTGCCAATGGTAATACCATGCTGCCCGGTTCGATGATGATCGCGACCAGCATCATCAACTTGATATTGGACCCGATTTTCATATTCACGCTCGACATGGGCATCAACGGAGCCGCGATTGCGACCATCTTGGCGTTCGGTGCGGGTATCTTTATCGTTGCTCCTAAGGTAACTAAGAAGCATTGGATGACATTCGACTGGCACGATCTTGATATCGGCAAGAGTATTCGTTCTATAGGAAACATCATGGGGCCTGCGATGATCAGTCAGCTACTGCCACCAGTCTCTTCGATGCTCGCCACCAAACTGCTTGCAGGCTACGGCACAGCAGCGGTTGCAGCTTGGGCGCTAGGTTCACGTTTTGAGTTCTTTTCGATTGTTGCAGTGCTTGCTCTGACTATGTCGATGCCACCTATGATTGGCCGAATGTTGGGAGAAAAGAACCTAGGGAACATACGTAGTCTTGTGAAGATTGCCGTGATGTTTGTATTAGGATTCCAATTGGTGATCGCACTAGTAACTTGGGTGTTCTCTGGCGGGTTGGCAAATCTCATGACCAGCGAAGACGAAGTCTCGACCATTTTGAACTACCACTTACTTATCGTTCCTATCAGTTTAGGGCCGTTGGGTATCTGTATGCTGATGGTTTCTATCTCGAATGCGCTTGGTAAGTCTTATACTGCCTTAACGATATCAGCACTGCGCCTGTTCGCCTTCTTCTTGCCTTGCTTGTGGATTGGTTCGCAGCTTGCTGGTATTGAAGGCCTGTTCTGGGGTGCCATGGTGGGTAATGTGCTTGCCGGTACATGTGCTTGGTTTATGTACCAACGCGCACTTGGGCAAGTCGAGGCTAAGCTTTCTAATTAATCAGTTAGCGAACTAAACGGCTTGCCAGCTAAACCGCTATAAAGTTATTAAACGAAAAAGCAGCCACTTAGGCTGCTTTTTTAGTTTCAGACTTAAAATATATTGGGGTTAGACTTGCTCAAAGTAAGCCAAAAACTCACCGCAATCTTTTTGGAATGGTGGCAATATTTCTGCTAGTGTTTCATCATCCCAATGCCACCATTCAAAAACCATTCAGATGAAGATGCGTTTACTTGCGCTCGCACACTTTAAAGACGGC